>CAYXLA010000012.1:0-20586 GCA_964465765.1 uncultured Bacteroidaceae bacterium
TCACAACGTTCGATGTGAGACGACTTCATGTAACTTCTGACATGACTTTGGTTATCTGTTCGCATGACCATATCTACTATCTATTATCACTAAGCCGGTCTGTTTTGATGATGGTCTGCGTTGTTTGGAGGGGGAGAGTACGTGCAACGCCTGAAGTGGATAGGTCTTTGGCGCTGTCGGGAGTCGTCTGCTGAAGGCGGATGAAACACTGTCGCCGTGCGCTACTTTGCATTGATGCGTGCCGTCGTTTTGTCGTCGTAGCCTGTGTCTGTTCAACATTTTGCCTATACGAGATGGCAGTAATGAAAAAAACTTGTATTTTTGCGCTTCTAAAAGACGCACGAAGACAATAGAATGATGGAACTTGACGTTTTCAACGCGATATCGCCAATCGATGGCCGTTATCGCAGCAAGACAGAGCCTTTGGCTGCCTACTTTTCAGAGTTTGCACTGATACGCTATCGTGTCAGGATTGAGGTGGAGTATTTTATAGCTCTCTGCGAGATACCATTGCCGCAGCTCGCTGCTGTCGACCATTCGGTATTCGAGACGCTGAGAGGCATATACCGCAACTTCTCTGAAGCCGATGCTGCACGCATAAAGGAGATAGAGAGCGTGACAAACCACGATGTGAAGGCAGTGGAATATTTCCTGAAGGAACAGTTTGACCGCATTGGCGGACTGGACCCGTATAAGGAATTCATTCACTTTGGCTTGACGTCGCAGGACATTAACAACACGTCGGTGCCACTGTCGGTCAAGGAGGCTCTCGACGAAGTGTTCTATCCGCTCATCGATGAGCTGGAGGAACAGCTTGCCACCTATGCTGAGGAATGGAAGGACATCCCCATGCTCGCCAAGACACACGGTCAGCCGGCGTCGCCCACACGTCTGGGTAAGGAGATAATGGTCTATGTCTACCGTCTGCAACGCCAGAAGGCTCTGCTGAAGGCTACTCCTATAACCGCTAAGTTTGGTGGTGCAACGGGCAACTTCAATGCACACCATGTGGCATATCCCGACCGCGACTGGCGCGAGTTTGGCAATAGCTTCGTCAGCGAGAAGCTGGGACTGGAGCGCGAACAATATACCACGCAGATATCGAACTACGACAACCTGGCTGCCGTATTTGACGGACTGAGACGCATCAACACCATAATCATGGACATGGACCGTGACTTCTGGATGTATATATCGATGGGTTACTTCCATCAGAAGATTAAGGCAGGCGAGGTCGGATCGAGTGCCATGCCGCATAAGGTAAACCCGATAGACTTCGAGAACTCCGAAGGCAACGTCGGCATTGCAAATGCCATCTATCAGCACTTGGCTGCCAAGCTGCCGGTATCACGTCTGCAGCGCGACCTGACAGACTCTACCGTGCTGCGCAACATAGGAGTGCCTTTGGGCCATACGGTGATTGCCATCAAGAGCACGCTGAAGGGCTTGCGCAAGCTGCTGCTGAACAAGGATGCCATATACAATGACCTTGACAACTGCTGGAGTGTGGTGGCTGAGGCTATACAGACCATACTGCGCCGCGAGGGCTATCCGCATCCGTATGAGGCACTTAAGGCGCTGACGCGTACAAATGAGGCAGTCACCGAACTGTCGATACACCGTTTCGTCGACGAACTGAACGTCAGCGACGAGGTGAAGAAGGAACTGAAGGCGATAACGCCACATAACTACACAGGACTATAAGGATTTAACCGTTCCTGCTTGCAGGCGTGCCGCATGCCGCCTGCAGTATATGGAAACAGGATCAATGACAATAGGAAAGAGGCCGTGAGGCTGAGTTACACATATTTTTTTACACAAGCAACATTATGAGCACAGACAACGAGAAATGGGAAGATGCCGCTAATGGCAACAGCGATGATGCCGGCAAGACTAACGGAAGTAACTATGAGAGAGTGTCGTATGGCAGAGATGCCAACGATGGTAACAGCCGTCCGCGTCGCACCTATGAGGGTGGCGACAGGCAACGCAGCTATCGTCCGCGCTTTAATCCTAATGGCGGTGGACGCGTATGGCACGACTATAATAACTCAGGCGAAGAGCGTCCCTACCGTCCTCGCTTCAACAGCCAGAATGGTGAAGGACAGGAAAGTCGCCCGCAGCGTTACAATAGCTACAACAACTATAACAGCGATGACCGTCAGCAACAACGCCCTTATCGTCCTCGCTTCAACAGCCAGAACGGTGAAGGTCAGGAAGGTCGTCCGCAGCGTTATAACAGCTATAACAATAACTACAACAGCGGTGACGGACAGCAACAGCAACGTCCTTATCGTCCTCGCTTCAACAATCAGAACGGTGAAGGACAGGAAGGTCGTCCGCAGCGCTACAACAACTATAACAACTACAATAACTATAACGGCGGTGATGGCCAGCAGCAGCGTCCCTACCGTCCTCGCTTCAACAACCAGAACGGTGAAGGTCAGGAAGGTCGTCCACAGCGCTCTTATGGTGGCGGCTATGGCAACAATGGCGGTGGCTATGGTGGTGGCAACAATGGTTATGGCCGTCCGCAGTATCGCAATGGCGGCTATGGACAGAACAACTCACGTGGTGGACGCTTCGGCGGAGGCAATAGCTATGGACGTCCACAGCGCCAGCACAGTGCCGACTACGATCCTAATGCAAAATACTCGAAGCGTAAACAGATAGAATACAAGGAACTGAATGCTGATCCTGATGCACCGATACGCTTGAACCGTTATCTTGCAAATGCAGGTATATGCTCACGCCGTGAGGCCGATGAGTTCATACAGGCAGGCGTGGTATCGGTCAACAACGAAGTCGTTACCGAACTCGGAACAAAGGTTAAGCGCAGTGATGTGGTGAAGTTCCACGACCAGACTGTCAACATCGAACGTAAGGTCTATGTCCTGCTGAACAAGCCTAAGGACACTGTCACCACTACAGATGACCCGCAGGAACGCAGGACAGTGATGGATCTTGTCAAAGATGCTTGTCTGGAACGCATATATCCGGTGGGACGCCTCGACCGCAATACGACGGGTGTACTGCTGCTCACCAACGACGGTGACTTGGCTTCGAAGTTGACACACCCCAAGTTCGTGAAGAAGAAAGTATATCAGGTACGCCTCGACAAGGACCTGACGCAGGAGGACTTCGATAAGATTCTCGCAGGCGTGGAGCTCGACGATGGTGAGATACATGCCGATGCTTTGAACTTCGTCGACGAGACTAAGCTGAACGAGGTTGGCATAGAGATACACTCGGGCAAGAACCGTGTCGTTCGCCGCATATTCGAGTCGTTAGGCTATCGTGTGGTAAAGTTGGACCGCGTGCTGTTTGCCGGACTGACGAAGAAAGGCTTGCGTCGTGGCGAATGGCGCTTCCTGACACAGGCGGAGGTCAACCGTCTGTATATGGGTTCGTTTGAATGATAGACGCATATATATAATAGGTATACATATATATAATAGGTATAAGGAGCAGAATTGTTATGGATAAGATTCGCAGGACTAAGATATCGGATTTGCTGAAGCGTACAGACTTCGGCGCCGTGGTGAACGTCAAGGGATGGGTGCGCACACGTCGTGGCAGCAAGAAGGTCAGCTTCATAGCTCTGAACGATGGCTCAACCATCAACAACGTCCAGATTGTGGTCGACCTTGAGAAGTTCGATGATGCCCAGCTTAAGGACATCACCACAGGAGCCTGCCTCAGCGTCAATGGCACGCTGACAGAATCGGTAGGATCAGGACAGGCAGTAGAGATTCAGGCTGTCGACATCGAGGTGCTTGGCGTTTGCGACAGCACATACCCGCTGCAGAAGAAGGGACACTCGATGGAGTTTATGCGTGAGGTGGCACATCTGCGCATGCGTACAAACACCTTTGGTGCCGTGTTCCGCATCAGACACAATATGGCAATAGCCATACACAAGTACTTCCACGAGCATGGCTTCTACTACTTCAACTCACCGATAATCACCGCCAGCGACTGTGAGGGTGCCGGCGAGATGTTCCAGGTGACGACGAAGAACCTGTATGACCTGAAGAAAGATGCTGACGGCAAGATAATCTACGACGATGACTTCTTCGGCAAGATGACGTCGCTCACCGTCAGCGGACAGCTCGAAGGTGAGACTGCAGCAACAGCACTTGGCGCTATCTATACCTTCGGTCCTACATTCCGTGCAGAGAACTCAAATACTCCACGCCACCTGGCAGAGTTCTGGATGGTGGAGCCTGAGGTCGCATTCATCGACCTCGATGACCTCATGGATCTGGAGGAAGACTTCATAAAGTATTGCGTTCAGTGGGCCCTCGACAACTGCATGGACGACTTGCAGTTCCTCAACAAGATGATAGACCCGACTCTGATAGAGCGCCTGCAAGGAGTGCTTAAGGAGAGCTTTGTGCGCCTGCCATATACTGAGGGCGTGAAGATACTCGAAGAGGCTGTCCGCAACGGACATCAGTTTGAGTTCCCGGTATCGTGGGGCATGGACCTCGCAGCCGAACACGAGCGCTATCTTGTGGAGCAGCACTTCAAGCGTCCGGTCATCATGATCGACTATCCTAAAGAGATCAAAGCCTTCTATATGAAGATGAATCCTGACGGCAAGACTGTACAGGGCACCGATGTTCTCTTCCCGCGTATTGGCGAGATTATTGGTGGTAGCGTGCGTGAAGAGGACTATGGCAAGCTGAGTGCTGAGATAGAACGCCGCAACATACCGATGAAGGACATGTGGTGGTATCTTGATACACGCAAGTACGGTTCGTGTCCTCATGGCGGTTTTGGACTGGGCTTTGAGCGCTTGATACTGTTCGTCACCGGAATGTCTAACATCCGTGACGTCATACCTTATCCGCGTACACCGAAGAATGCTGAATTCTGACGCGCGGTAAAAACAATTGGTTTTTTATTGTCAAAAACAATAAAAGCCGTACCTTTGCGAGTCGATTATTATCTTAAAATAGATAAGCCGATGATTCTTAGCGTGTTGTTAATCCTTTTGGCCGAGGGACAGACACGTGGGAATTGTCTTTAGTAGTAACAATTAAAAATTATTAGAGTGGATACTTTAAGTTACAAGACCATTTCTGCAAACAAGGCTACAGTCAACAAAGAGTGGGTTGTAGTTGATGCCACAGACCAGGTATTAGGTCGTCTGGGCTCTAAGGTTGCGAAATTGTTAAGGGGCAAGTACAAACCTAACTTCACCCCTCACGTAGATTGCGGCGACAATGTCATCGTCATTAACGCCGACAAAGTCGTTCTGACTGGAAACAAGTGGAACGGTAAGACCTATATCTCCTACACAGGCTACCCTGGTGGACAGAGAGAGATTACACCGGCTAAGTTACTGGCAAAGCCTAACGGTGCCGATCGTCTGTTGAGACGTGTTGTTAAGGGCATGCTGCCGAAGAACAGACTCGGTGCACAGCTCATCGACAATCTCTACATCTACGCCGGAAGCGAGCACAAGCATCAGGCTCAGGAGCCTAAAATGATTGACATTAACGCATTCAAATAATATTGTAGGAAGATATGGAAGTTATAAATGCATTAGGCAGACGTAAGTGTGCTATCGCGCGTATCTTCATGAAGGAAGGTACAGGCAAAATCACCATAAACAATAAGGACCTGACTGCTTATTTCCCCTCTGGAATTCTGCAGTTTGTAGTAAAGCAGCCCCTCAACAAGCTGGATGTTGTCGAGAAGTATGATATCCGTGCTAACCTGACAGGCGGTGGCTTCACTGGTCAGTCACAGGCTCTGCGCTTGGCTATCGCACGTGCTCTGGTAAAGATTAACCCTGAAGATAAGGCAGCCCTGCGTGCTGAAGGCTTCATGACACGTGATCCGCGTGCTGTTGAACGTAAGAAGCCAGGACGTCCAAAGGCTCGTCGCAGATTCCAGTTCAGCAAGCGTTAATCATAAGTCTTGCTGTTTTGGATATCTCAGACAACAGGGAATACGTTTAGTATCTAAACTGCCGGGACTCGTAGGTTTAGGCTACCCGGAAGTTGGTTATCGAAACAAAAAAGAAAGTAAACGATTAAACAAGAAGAAACAATGTCAAGAACAAATTTCGACACATTACTCGAGGCAGGTTGCCATTTCGGTCATCTCAAGAGAAAATGGAATCCTGCAATGGCTCCTTACATCTTCATGGAGCGCAACGGCATACATATTATAGACCTCAATAAGACTGTTGCTAAAGTAGACGAGGCTGCTGAAGCTTTGAAGCAAATTGTAAAGTCTGGTAAGAAGGTCCTCTTTGTTGCTACTAAGAAACAGGCCAAGGAAGTTGTTGCCGAGAAGGCACAGTCGGTCGGCATGCCTTACGTCACAGAGCGTTGGCCGGGTGGCATGCTTACAAACTTCCCTACAATACGCAAGGCTGTCAAGAAGATGGCCAACATCGATAAGCTGACCAACGACGGTACGTTTGCTAGCCTCTCTAAGCGTGAGATTCTGCAGATTTCTCGTCAGCGTGCTAAGCTGGAGAAGAACTTGGGCTCTATAGCAGACCTTACACGTCTGCCTTCTGCTCTGTTCGTTATCGATGTTATGAAGGAGAAGATTGCCGTACACGAGGCTAACCGTCTGGGTATTCCTGTGTTTGGTATCGTTGATACAAACTCCAATCCTAACAACATCGATTTCGTAATCCCAGCTAACGACGACGCTACACAGTCTATCGAGGCTATCCTCGACGCTTGCTGCGCAGCAATGCAGGAAGGTGCTGAGGAGCGTAAGGCTGAGAAGATTGATATGGAAGCTGCTGGCGAAGGCGCTGCAACTGATAAGGCTCCGCGCACACGCAAGAGAAGACCTGCACGTGCTGACAAGCAGGAAGACGGCGATGCTGCTGAAGCTGCACCGGCACAGAGCACAGAAGAAGAGGCTTGATAAGTCTCTCTTCTACTCAAGAGTGCCCGAACAATTTTCTATAACCCCGAATAAAGAAAGGATAATACAAAATGGGTGTAACAATAGCTGATATTACCAAACTCCGCAAAATGACCGGAGCAGGCATGATGGATTGCAAGAATGCTTTAACTCAGGCAAACAACGACTTCGATGAGGCTATGAAGATTATCCGCGAGAAGGGCAAGGCTGTAGCAGCCAAGCGTTCTGACCGCGAGGCTTCTGAGGGTTGTGTACTTGTTAAGGTTGATGGCAACTTCGGTGCAATGATTGCCTTGAAGTGCGAGACCGACTTCGTTGCCAACAATGCAGACTTCATTGCTCTGACACAGAACATTCTCGATGCTGCCGTTGCCAACCGTTGCAAGACTCTTGATGAGGTCAAGGCTCTTACCATTGGCGGAAGCTGTGTTGCTGACTTGGTAACCGACCGTAGCGGTATCACAGGTGAGAAGATGGAGCTCGATGGCTACCTGACTGTTGAGGGTGAGGCTGTCTATGCATACAATCACCAGAACAAGAACTTCCTCTGCACATTGGCTGTTCTCAATAAGCCGAGCTTCGACGAGGCTGGTCATGAGGTAACACTTCAGATTGCTGCAATGAACCCAATCGCAGTCGATGAGGCTCATGTAGCACAGAGCGTTAAGGATAGCGAGATGGCTGTTGCCATTGAGAAGACCAAGGAAGAGCAGGTCAACAAGGCTGTAGAGAACGCTTTGAAGAAGGCTGGATTCAACCTTTATATCTCTGAGAACGAAGATCATCTTGCTGAGGGTATCGCCAAAGGCATGATTACAGAGGCTCAGGCTGACGAAATCCGTCATATCAAGGAAGAGACAGCAAAGCAGAAGGCTGCCAACATGCCGGAGCAGATGGTTCAGAACATCGCTCGTGGACGTATGGCTAAGTTCTATAAGGATGTCTGCCTGCTGCAGCAGGAGTATAACAAGGATGCTAAGCTGAGCGTTGCTGAATACCTGCACAAGTTTGACAAGGATCTCACAGTGACAGACTTCAAGCGTTTCACTCTGCGTGCAGAGTAATTCGTGGTTGTCTGAACGACACTGCAGAGATGTGAATACAATGAACAATCCTAAGGCGACCAACTGGCAACAGTCTGGTCGCCTTGTGCTTTTAATAAGGTCGACCAACGTATAAACACAGAGAAGCATGAAGATTATAGCAGTAGGAAGCAACTATGCCAACAGCGGTATGTCTGCTGAAGAAAAGACCCGCAGACCAACCGAGCCAATCGTGTTCCTGAAGCCTGACTCGGCATTGCTGAAGGATGGTCGCCCGTTCTTTGTACCTGATTTCTCTGCCGACGTACGTTATGAGGCTGAGCTTGTTGTCCGCATATCACGTCTTGGTAAGTGCGTTGACAGGCAGTTCGCACATAGATATTATGATGCTGTGACTGTCGGTATAGACTTCACTGCCGACGACCTGCAGAAACAGTACATATCGAAAGGTCTGCCATGGGAGCTCAGTAAGGGCTTCGATGACTCGGCAGCTATCGGCACGTTCATACCACTTGCACAGGTAGAGCATGGCATTCAGAACATTGACTTCAGTCTTGATGTCGATGGCGCGAAGACGCAAGTAGGATGCACCGCAGACATGCTCTGCACTGTCGATAGCATATTGGCATACGTAAGTCGGTTCATGACATTGAAGATTGGTGACCTTTTGTTCACTGGAGCACCCGTTGGTTCTGCTCCTGTAAAGGTGGGTCAGCACCTTGACGGATATATAGGAGATACTAAGGTATTGGACTTTAATATAAGGTAAAGAAGGGAAAGGCACATAAACGATGAAGATAAGAGTGGGATTTGGTTACGATGTCCATCGTCTGGTTGAGGGACGTGAGCTGTGGTTAGGAGGCATAAAGCTGGAACATGACTGCGGACTCTTGGGCCATTCTGATGCTGATGTGCTGATACATGCCATATGCGATGCCCTGCTCGGAGCTGCCAATCTGCGCGATATAGGATACCAGTTCCCCGACACATCCGACCAGTATAAGGGCATTGACAGCAAGCTGTTGTTGCGTGAGACCGTCAAGCTCATTGGTACAAAAGGCTATCATGTGGGCAATGTCGATGCTACGGTATGTGCCGAACATCCTAAAATCAATCCCCATATACCTCAGATGAAGACTGTGCTGGCAGAAATCCTTCAGGTCACAGAAGACGAAGTGTCAATCAAAGCCACTACCACCGAGAAGCTTGGCTTCGTAGGTCATGAGGAAGGCATGGCCGCTTATGCTGTGGTGCTTATAGAAGGATAACCCACAAAAAGACAAATACAACGATGAAAAGACACCTTATTATATTGGTATTGCTTGCCGTGTTCATGGCGGTAAGTGCTAATACTCATTCCGCCGTACAGCAGGAGGAGAACGACACACTGAAATACCGTGTCGTGCTGACCGATAAACGTGCTTCTACATATACTCTAAGCAATCCTGAAGAGTTCCTCTCGCAGAAGTCAATAGAACGGCGTCGGCGACAACATCTCAATGTAGACTCAACCGACTTGCCTGTATGCTCCGAATATGTTGAAGCCATAAAAGCGGCAGGTGTAAAGGTCTTGGTACAGAGCAAATGGCAGAACTTTGTCACTGTTGCTTGCTCGGACCCTGCGTCAATCAGTCGTATATCAGCACTACCATTTGTCGAGAGTGTTGAGAAAGTATGGACTGTTCCTACACATATCCGTCGTCCTGCAGTGCCCCAACGCAATGAGGTTGTAGGACACATGTCTCATCATAAGGATACACTCTATGGCGCTGCCTACCGACAGATACATATCAGTGGTGGTGACCGCCTGCATCATAAAGGCTTCCGTGGACAGGGCATCACCATAGCCATCATTGATGGCGGATTCCATAATCTTGACAAGATCCGAGCACTCAAGCAGGTGAATGTTGTTGGGCATAAAGACTTCGTCAATCCCGACGATGATATGTTCGCAGAGACCAGTCACGGACTGAGCGTACTGTCATGTATGGCTGCCAATACGCCTTATAGCATGGTCGGTACAGCACCCGATGCCGCATACTGGGTACTGCGTAGTGAAGATACTTACTCTGAGAATCCCATCGAACAAGACTTCTGGACAGCAGCAGTGGAGTTTGCCGACAGCGTCGGTGTCGACATTGTCAATTCCTCACTTGGATATAATGAGTTCGATGACACGTCAATGAACTTCCGACTTCGTGACCTCGACGGTAAGTCTACGGTCATCTCCCGTACTGCCAGTCTTATGGCAGGCAAGGGCCTCTTGCTTGTCTGCAGTGCCGGCAATGACGGTGCTACATCATGGAAGAAGATAACTCCGCCAGCCGATGCTTTTGATGTCATCACTGTCGGTGCTATCAATGACAAAGGCGAACTGGCTCGTTTCTCCTCGGTAGGTACTACTGCCGATGGACGCATCAAGCCCGATATACTTGCCGTAGGTGTAGAGACCACCATCATAACGTCTCAAGGCAGTGTGAGCCATGGCAATGGGACATCGTTTGCTGCCCCTGTAGCCTGCGGCATGATAGCTTGTCTGTGGCAAGCCTGTCCCAAGCTGACGGTCAAGGAACTGATAGCCCTTGTCCAACAGTCAGGCGACAGAGCCGAATATCCTGATAATGTCTATGGCTATGGCATTCCCGACGTGTGGAAAGCCTATCAGCTCTATCTTCAGTCGCATGGAGAATAAAGGTACGTGATACATATATGGATGAACCGGCATATCTCTCACTGCAGCAGCTCAACGCCCTGATACGTCAGGCGGTAGCATCAGGCCTTCCCGATACCTATTGGGTACAGGCTGAAATCAGTGAGCTCCATGTCAACAACGGTCATTGCTACCTTGAACTGGTGCAGAAGGAACCACATCGCGATGTCATCATTGCTAAAGCTCGCGGTACGATATGGAGCAAGGTCTTCGGTATGCTGAAGCCATATTTCGAACAAGCCACCGGACAAGCTCTTGCAGCAGGCATAAAGGTGCTGGTCTGTGTGCAGGTGACCTTCCATGAAGTCTACGGATTCTCTCTTACTATTGTCGACATCGACCCGAGCTTCACTCTTGGCGACCTCGCCATGCGACGTAAGGAGATATTGTCACGTCTTGAGGAAGACGGGACTATCGACATGAACAAAGAGCTCCCATTCCCATTGCTGCCGCAACGCATAGCTGTCATTGGCTCTGCCACATCAGCCGGATATGGTGACTTCTACGACCAGCTTGCCTCAAATCCCAATCACTATAGCTTCAAGGTGACGCTGTTCCCCGCAGTCATGCAGGGCGCCGAACTCGAGCAGTCTATACTCTCTGCTCTCGATGCTATTAATGCTGTCGTCGACGACTATGATGTAGTCATCATCCTTCGTGGCGGTGGAGCTACATCCGACTTGCGTGGCTTCGACACCTATAAGCTTGCTTCTGCATGCGCACAATTCCCCTTACCCATAATCACTGGTATCGGTCATCAGCGCGATGAGACAGTGCTCGATGCCGTTGCCTACTGTCGTGTCAAGACGCCTACAGCTGCTGCTGAATACCTCATTGCTGCCGTAGACAAGACTGCCGGCATGATTGACGAACTTGCTGCCCGCCTTTGGCAAGGCGCATCGGCTATGCTCTCACGTGGCAACGAACAGCTGTTGCGCTTACAGTCGCGTATAGGCATAGGCACGAACGAGAGCCTCAGACGCGAGGCTGTGCGCCTGCAGACGTTGCAACACCGCTTCATGCAAGGTGCGCAACTGCTGCTAAAGGGCGAGCAACACAGCCTGCAACTGTTGCAACAGCATATCACCGATGCTTCGCCATCGCGACTATTAGAACGAGGCTACAGCATAACAATCAGCAATGGCAAGATTGTACGCCGTGCATCAGAAGTGTCTTGTGGCGACAAACTCATTACTATATTGGGCAAGGGAGAACTGACATCGGCTGTAGAAGACATAAAGACCCGTAAAAACAAGAGATTCAACCAATGAGCAACAAAACAGAAATGACCTACGGCGAAGCCATGGCGCGCCTGCAGGATATCGTCAGCAAGATAGACAGTGGTGAACTTGAAATCGACCAGCTCGCCGACAGAATACGCGAAGCCAATGAGCTTATAGCCTTCTGCCGTGATAAGCTTGCTGGAGCAGAGGCTGAAGTGAAAAAATTGTCATTTGAGGGCGGTGTAGGTGAATAAAAAGACTTAATTTTGCGAGATAAGTTACTATTTGGAAGCAATTAAACAGCTAAATGATATGGAAGAATTGGATTGGAAACATCTGCCCTTCGGATATATAAGGACAGACTACAATGTGAGAATCTATTATCGTAACAACCAGTGGGGCAAGTTGGAAGTCCACAGTGAGGAGACCATCCCAATGCACATGGCTGCTACTTGTCTGCATTATGGTCAGGAGGCTTTCGAGGGACTCAAGGCCTATCGTGGCAAGGACGGACGCATTCGTCTGTTCCGTGTCGACGAGAATGCTGCACGTCTGCAGTCTACATGTCGTGGCATCCTTATGCCGGAGCTCTCTACCGAGCGTTTCATGGAGGCTGTGAAGACTGTGGTGAAGCTCAATGAGCGCTTCATCCCACCTTATGAGTCGGGAGCTACACTCTACATCCGTCCGTTGCTCATCGGTATGAGTGCACAGGTGGGCGTACATCCTGCTTCAGAATATCTCTTTGTCATCTTCGTCACTCCGGTAGGTCCGTACTTCAAGGGCGGCTTTGCCACCAATCCCTATGTCATCATCCGTGAGTACGACCGTTCGGCTCCTCTTGGCACAGGTATATATAAGGTCGGTGGTAACTATGCTGCCAGCCTCAAGGCAAACCAGATTGCACACGAAAAAGGCTATAGCTGCGAGTTCTATCTCGATGCTAAGGAGAAGAAATATATGGACGAGTGCGGTGCTGCCAACTTCTTTGGCATCAAGAACAATACCTATGTCACACCGAAGTCCACATCTATCCTGCCGTCAATCACCAACAAGAGCTTGATGCAGTTGGCAGAAGACATGGGCATGAAGGTAGAACGTCGTCAGATTCCGGAAGAAGAGCTCGCTACGTTCGAGGAAGCTGGTGCTTGCGGTACAGCTGCTGTCATCAGCCCGATATCTAAGATTGACGACTTGGAAGAGCAGAAGAGCTATGTCATCAGTAAGGATGGCAAGCCAGGTCCTGTATCTACAGCTCTGTACAACAAGCTGCGTGGCATCCAGTATGGCGATGAGCCCGATGTCCACGGATGGATTACATTCGTAGACTGACGTACACACGCCATGGGAAAGAACAAGCTGTCGAAGTTTGCCGACATGGACCGATATCCCCATGTCTTCCAGTTTCCGTATTCAGAGATTAAGGATGGCCAGTGCCCCATGCGAGGGCATTGGCACGACAGCTTCTTCGGCAACAACAATCCCATAGTGCTTGAACTTGGTTGTGGCCGTGCTGAATATTCTGTAGACTTGGCGCGTCAGAATCCGTCGCAGAACTTCATTGCCGTCGACATCAAAGGCTCACGCATGTGGACCGGTGCTACGGCATCTCTACGCGAAGGACTGAAGAACATCGCTTTCCTGCGCACCAACATCGAGATTATCGACCGCTTCTTTGCTCCGGAAGAGATCAGTGAGATATGGATAACATTCCCTGACCCGCAGATGAAGAAGCCCGGCAAACGACTCACGTCTACAGGCTTTCTTGAGTGTTACCGTCGCATACTCGTACCCGACGGAATAGTACATCTCAAGACCGACAGCAACTTCATGTTCACCTACACACGGCTCATGACCGAGAAGAACAGTTTGCCTGTCGTCTCCATGACCGACGACCTTTATGCTTCGCCTCTTGCCACAGACCCAGTGCTTTCTATAAAGACATACTACGAACGGCAGTGGCTCGACCGAGGCATCAGCATAAAGTACATTGCATTCCGATTGCCGCAACAGACGCAGTTTGTCGAGCCTGACGAGGAGATTGAGTTCGACGAATATCGCAGCTATAACCGCAACAAGCGCAGTGAGCTTGTAAGTGGCAAGTGAATGCTAATAACACAAAATGACCCGACAAAAGAATTGACATGACACTATACCCCAAACTGATAAAAGACGCACTTGCCACTGTCCGCTATCCGGGAAACGGCAAGAACCTTATTGAGGCAGACATGATTGCCGACAACATGCGCATCGATGGCATGTCGGTAAGCTTCTCCATCGTGTTCGAGAAGTCTACAGACCCGTTCCGTCAGTCTGTCGTGAAGGCTGCCGAGACAGCCATACACACTTATGTGTCGCCCGATGTGCAGGTGTCTATAGCTACAGAGAGCAAGCAGGCCCCACCTCCAGAGGCTGGCAAGATGCTGCCTAACGTGAAGAACATCATTGGCGTGTCGTCTGGCAAAGGCGGTGTGGGCAAGTCCACTGTTGCGGCAAACCTTGCCGTTTCGCTCGCCAAACTTGGTCATAAGGTGGGATTGCTCGATGCCGACATCTTCGGTCCTTCCATCCCCAAGATGTTTCATGTGGAAGATGCACGTCCCTATGCAGTGAAGGTGGATGGCCGTGACCTCATAGAACCGATAGAGAAGTATGGCGTCAAGCTGCTGTCTATAGGCTTCTTCGTAGACCCTGACCAGGCGACGTTGTGGCGTGGTGGCATGGCAAGCAATGCACTGAAGCAGCTCATCGGTGAGGCCAACTGGGGCGACCTTGACTACTTCGTCATCGACCTTCCCCCAGGAACCAGCGACATACATCTCACCATCGTGCAGACCATAGCCCTTACAGGTGCCATCGTTGTCAGCACACCGCAGGCTGTTGCTCTTGCCGATGCACGCAAGGGAATAAACATGTTTATGAACGATAAGGTCGAAGTGCCTATACTTGGACTTGTGGAGAATATGGCGTGGTTCACTCCTGCCGAACTGCCGGAGAACAAATACTATATCTTTGGCAAGGAAGGTGTGAAACGTCTGGCAGAAGAGATGAACGTCCCATTGCTTGGACAGATACCGTTAGTACAGAGTATATGCGAGAGTGGTGACGAAGGCACGCCTGTGGCTCTCGTCTCCGACTCCATCACTGGCCGTGCGTTCATGCAACTTGCAGCGCAAGTGGTGACGCAGGTCGATAAGCGTAACATAGAACAAGCGCCGTCGCACATCGTCGAGATGCAGCATTGAGACAATAGGTCTTGATGTCTCTTCCTGGGAGAATATGCCTTTGATGAAGGTGTCTTGCCCTGCAAAAGCAAGGGGTGACTTGACTGTCAATTGCCGTCCCTGTCAAGGTGGGAATCTTTAGAACCCACCTAAAAGATGAGCTGAATGGGAAGTATGCTACATAGGATTATTGCTTTCTTGCCATGTCTGTTGGCTTTGTGCAACGGTTGCTCGGACAGGTGCGACATACCATGGTATCAGGATACCGATGCGCTGAACGCCTGCTACTTGGCAGCAGTGCAGGATGCTGAAGAGGCATTGCCGCAGGAGATATGCCACACCTTGCCTGTCATTGTCTCGCCAGATAGCCTTGATGACCCGCGCCAGCAGTGGGTGGTCTCTGCCGATGGCAGGGCGTTTGTGCTGGTTGGCTCGATGATGTCGTCTGCTGAGGCAGAAGAGTATCCTGCGCCATCCGACAGACTCTTCACAATGGATGAACGTATGCCGTGGGTGACGTTGCCCTATGATCTTGCCGACCACCTGCTGAAACGGCTTCCGGTATGTGAAGATTCGCTAGAATGTCGTATGAGGCTCATCCAGCTTCTTGGGCTTCCTCCTACTTGCGATTATGACTGCATCACCTTCTTCCGTGTAGAGGCAGACGGACTTTTCCGTCCTACTCCTGATAGTGAGACCACCGATAGGGAGGCGGAACTGGACTTCCCCGCTTCTGCCACGCCGGCTTATCGCAAATGGTTCGAAGACAACAGACAGTCCTCCTATTCATCTGATGCACCCTATCCATGGACGCGCTTAGGATATACCTACGACTGGAACTGTGACACCAGCAGCCATATCGGACCGGGAGAATTTGTCATCAGGCAGGGTGCGGCAGTCATGGTAGCGGCGAAGATGGGAATATGGAGTTGGTATAGAGAAAACACAGATAATTGAAACAAGTCATACTTATGAAAACAGTATTCATCACAGGTGGATCAACAGGCATTGGTGCCGCATCGGTCAAGAAGTTCATCGAGCAAGGATGGAATGTCGGCTTTATGGACATCAATGAGGATGCTGCCCGCGAACGGATGGAAGAGATAAACTGTCCAGAGCATTTACTCTTTGTCCCTGGCAATACCAGGAACCGTGCCGATATTCATAATGCTGTCGAGGAGACGGTCAAGAAGTTCGGACAGCTCGATAGCGTAGTGGCAAATGCGGGCATCCACCGTCGCAACACTCTGCTCGACATCTCCGACGAGGAGCTCGACCTCATGATTCAGACCAATATATATGGTACGGTGAATACACTCCGTGAGGCTGTGCCACATATCATCGATGCCGGCGGAGGCACGGTGGTCATCAATGCTTCCGACCAGTGGTTCATTGGCAAGGCACATAGCTTCGGCTACGGACTGACCAAAGGTGCATTGGGACAGATTACCCGCAGCCTCTCCATCGACCTCGGACCTAAGAACATACGTGTCAATGCTGTGTGCCCAGGTACTATCCACACACCTCTGGTAGATAATCTGTTTGCCAAGTTTGCCAAGCAAGACCATTGCACCGTCGAAGATTACTGGCGCGAAGAGAATGCTCTGTATGCCAGAGGTTCTGTAGGTCGTCCCGAAGAAGTAGCAGAGTTGGTGTACTTCCTCGCTTCCGATGCTTCGAGCTTCTGCACAGGAGGGCACTATCTGATAGATGGTGGTCTGGTGGCAGGCTGATCCTGCAATAACTTAGAGGCCGCTTCCTACTACCCGTTACCTAGTCAGCTCAATAACGTCTTGGGGTGATATTGAATTTCCTACGTCGTCTTTCGGTGTGTTCTTAAGGAACAGCACCGGAACGATGGTGTAGCTCTTGGCAAACGGCAACATATTGGCCTTGCGGAGAAGTTCGGCAGTCAACCGTTTCCCGCTCTCTTGTGTTGTCCACTTGCATTCGCCAACCAGCAGGTACTTCTTGTCAAGCGACTCTGCCATCACATCAAACTCAACTTGTTCTGGCTCCTTATTCTCATTAATAATGGAACCCCACCAACGTTCTGCCTTGCCGTAGACTACTCCGTTGATCGCGTTTCCCGTGACGGCATCCCGACATAGCTTTTCCCATTGCATGCTCACGTATTCAGAGAAATGGGCAGTCAATGCCTGCTCGATAGGCAGACGACGGCCTAACTCAATGAACGAACGATTAGGTACGACAAACCGATAGTAGAATGCCATAAACGGATCGGCAATCTTGTAGAGACTCTTCTTCGTGTTCTTCTCATCAATGCCGAATGGGACCTCTCTCTCAAGGAATCCAAGATCGATGAGTTTCTTCAATGGTCGCGACAGGTTGGTCGCCGGTTCATTGCATCGTGCTGCTATCTCCGAGAGTCTGTTAGCGCCAGTACCGATATAAGACATTATCGTAGAGGTCTTTACGATATCCCTGATGTCATCCTGAAACAGCTTCACCGGTTCCTCATATAGAGCTCCGTTTGCTGAAAGGATGTTGTGCCATAGGGCATCATCGAGCGAACTCCTGTCTTCTCTCAGCTCCCAATAACGTGGAACGCCTCCCCATACTGCATACTCTTCAATTGCGTTCGTTGCATCAAGGTATAACGCCTCCTTAATGTATGGTAAGCGTATCGGCGCAAGTCTCATTATCTCATCGGCACGACCATAAAGGGGTGCAGTAGAGTCGAGGAACAGACCGTACATCATGTTCTGCGATGAACCGCAAAGCACAAGATTGTACTTCAACTGTTTCTCGTCGACAAGCTTTTGCAAGACTGACGGTAGCTCTGGAGACTGCTCTGTCAGATACGGAAACTCATCCAGGCATAGAGTGAAACGTTTGTCTGTCCGGTAATTGATTGCACGGAATATCGATTCCCAATCCGGATACGTCACCTTGTCAAAATCCGGAAACATCTGTGCCATTACTTTTGCAAGCAATGTCCTTTGGTGCAGACCCTCAGAACGGTCGGCAAGGAAATAGACGTCAGTGCCCGACAACACTCTTTTTATAAGTGTTGACTTGCCTAATCGTCTGCGGCCGTACATCACTACCAACGACGACTTCTCCCTCGTAAGAGCACCTTTCAGCCGTGCCGTCTCATCTGTCCTATCAACGAATTCCATACCTTCTATTTATTATGCACTGCAAACATAATGTTTCTGCAGCATAATATGAAATATCCAGCTCATCTTTTTATGTCTACATAACAAGTGGTTACTTGTATGGTACATATAACACTTTTAGGTGAAATGTTAAAATCTGAATGCTTGGACAGGAATGTGCCTTATTGATTTTGACTTTAAGGGAATCTTATTACATTTGCAGTGTCTGTAACCGTACAGGAAGCCAGGATAGGTGGAGGTCGGGCAGACATGCATTTGATAAAAGGCGTAACTAACGCTTTGGTTTTGACAGTTCGTGAACTTCGCAACCTCTCGACTGCTTGTCAAAAACAAAGCAATGGGGACGCCTCACTAAGGTGTATAGTATACTTTCTCAAGGCTCTTGATGGCTCTTGCCATTGGGAGTCGGGGAATTCGACTTTATATACTTACACATACGTGGGGCTTTCAGCATTGCTCGTTTCGACAAGCAGGGCGATGCGAAGGCCTACGAACTGTGGAACGGGCGAAGGCTTGGCTCCACGTTCTTTTTTCTGTGTGCATAATATAAATAAGTAATCTGTCTGCCTGGAGCCGCGGACTTACGCTTTTGTTATGGCACAAGATGTCACTTCTGATAATCAGTCACCTGAACCAATCCTTAATTTGGCATGGACTCTTGCCCGCCTGAACCGTTGTGTACCATCGGGTATGGTGGCTCTTGTCGAATAACAATAGCAGTTGTCATTGCACCTATGTTTAATCTTAATATCTTATTTTAATTATGGTAAACTCAAATCAAAAGCCCGACAACAATATGGTCTGGGCAATTCTAAGTACGCTGTTTTGTTGCCTACCCTTAGGCATAGTGTCAATTATCGAAGCATCAAAAGTCGATGGCCTTTATCGTGAAGGAGACTATGAAGGTGCACAGAACGCTGCAGATAAAGCAAAGAAGTATGCGATAATCGGAGCTGGTATAGCTGTAGCTGGAATTGTTATATACTTCATTTTAGTTCTGGCCTCAGTTGCTATTGCAGCATGATAAATAGGTAGGATTGACAGAATAACGCAGATGCTTTCTCATTTATCGTGTTGTTAGAGTGCCAGTTGTGTTATTTTGTCAATCCTTGTCAGACTACCTTTAATGTGAAATGTAAATAGAAGGCGCAATCTTTATTAGGATGGAAGTATCGCAGCCACTGCAGCATCCTGCAAATCAGAATTGCATAGCTGTTGCGTTTTGCTTTGGCACCTGAGTCTAATGGTAGTGGCTGCCATTGCATTTGTGTTCAATCTTGATGACTAATTCTAATTATGGAAAATTCGCATAAAAGACCCGACAACAATATGGTTTGGGCAATTCTATGTACGTCCCTTTGTTGCCTGCCTTTGGGTATAGTGTCAATTATTGAAGCGTCAAAAGTCGATGGCCGTTATCGGGATGGTGACTATGAAGGAGCCCAGGAAGCTGCAGACAAAGCAAAGAAGTATGCGATAATCGGAGCTGTTATCGGCTTAGCTGCTATAATCATATGCATTGTTGTATATGTTCTTGCAATTATCTATGCTTTGTCATTGGCACATTTGTTTGCTGCATGAATAGGCTTGACAGAATAATGCCCTATGCTTTCCCAATAATCATATTGTTACTGTGCCTGCTGTATTATTTTGTCAATCCGTCGTCAAGCACTTTTAGTGTGAAATGCATATGGAAGGTGCTGACAGGCACACAATGTCCTGCATGTGGCATGCAACGGGCACTTCACTGCCTTATGCATGGGGATATTGTAAAGGCGCTGCAATATAATTATTTCTTCATCCTGTCTATTCCGTATGGGATGATGGCTGTACTCGCCAGCTGGTATAACTATAACCACGTGTTCGATAAGCTGAAGAGTTTTGTCTACAGTGGAAAAACTCTTAAAGTGTACGCAGGATTTTATTTCGCTTGGTGGGTTATAAGGAATGTGTATGGACTTTAATGGTTTAGAAGAAATGCAGAGGAACCAGCTAAATCACTATATATCCTGTGGCGCGTGTACCTCTTCGAGGCACGGATATATGGTATCACTTCTATCCCCAGTCTGCACTGCGCTTAGACTGGGGTTACTCTAAAGTGTGTCTCTCCGAGACACCACGTCCTGTCGCGTAAGCATACTCACAACACACATTCTTACGGATTGTCCATTCAAACTGTGGTGCTTCGGAGAGATACACGTGCTATAAGACATGACTTATTCCCTCCTTTTCCTACTAATTCAGGTTTCTTTCGCCTCACGCTATCAGTCCTCCTTGTCGTTTCAATTAATCAGGACTGGCGTACCGAATAGCTGGTACTGCAGTACCGAGCGTATGGTA
>CAYXLA010000013.1:0-20466 GCA_964465765.1 uncultured Bacteroidaceae bacterium
AACGCTTTTGAACAGACTTGCACATCAACCTTCAGGAACCATAGGACATGAAAAGTCGTGGTAAGGTAGAAATTCGTCCCGCACAGCAACTGCCATTGCAAACAAAATTCCGTGTCGATGTATGCTTGTATAGCAAGCACTACTGTCCACGATATTTTTTAACATCTCGAACTCAATTGACAAGTGCACATCCAATGCCCATGTCCTATATGCGAAAGCACCGGTGTTGGGCGTTGGATGTTGGGTGACGGGTGGACACTATCTTAACGCATCACGCAACACGCCTAACGCAGCACGCAGTAGCGTTATTTCTCTTTGTAGACGACTTTGTTCTGGCCGGAGGTGAAGCGGGCTGCGTCGGGCTCGTTGCGGAGAAATGACTCGACATGTCGCATGCGCTTCTCTTCGACTATCTCGTCGACGGCAATGAGAATGCCGGTCTCCTCGACATCGCCGAAGCCGTAGTTGATTGCCGTGCCGAACATCTTCATTGTTGGACTGAGGTTCATGTAGGCGTTGACGAGCGGTGGAATGTTATAGCCCATGTTGCGTATCTCGGTGTGGAGCACGCGATAGTCGTCCTTGAACGTGTCGTGACAGAAGAGCTTTGCCAGCTCTGCCTCGTCGCTCTCGATGCTCAGTGGGCGCAGTGGCGTGATGAGATCGTCCTTGTCGGCGAAGTGCTTCTTGAGGAAGTAGAGTATCATGTCGCGTCCCTTGCGGATGTAGGACGGGTACATAGTGACCTTGCCGAAGAAATATTTGACGTTGGGCATAATGACCATGAGTGCTCCCAGTCCGTCCCAGAGGTTGTCGAGGGCAAAGAGTCCTTTGCTGCCGGCACGTGTGCCCTGGTATTCGAGGGTGACGAAGCTGCGTGCCAGCTCGATGGTGACAGGCATGTATTCCTTGAGGAACTTGTCGCTGAAGTGGAACAAGTGGGCTGTGGCGAGCATGGGCTGTCCGTCAGGTCGGTAGCGGACGTCGGTGCCGAGGATGTAGCGATAGCCGCCGAGGATCTCTTCGGTCTCGGGGTCCCAGACGATGAGCTGCTTGTAGGGGCTCTCCATGGTGTCGAATTCATCGATGTCCATTGACTTGCCGGTACCTCCGCCTGCGGCTCTGAAGGCTATCTCGCGCAGGCGTCCTATTTCGCGCATCGTGTTCGGTGCATTGTGTGCAGTGACTATGTAGATCTGGTTATGGCTCTTGTTGGTCATTCTCAGACGCCGTTCCTCTGTCAGTTCTGCCCGCAGCAGTTCGCGGCTTACGGGCTGAATCACTTCTTCCATTCGTTCTGTCTTTCTTGTTTATCTCTCAGGGCCTCAACGGGTCGTATTGTCTAAATTCTGGTCGTAGACTATGTCCTTGACGTATTGCGCCCATTGGACATAGGTCTTCGACTTGTCGAATGTCTGCCACGTCAGGGGCTTGCCTATCGTGACGGTAAAGGTCTTGTGGCGGTTTTTCATCATCTCGTCGGCAAGATAGAGCATGGCAATGTTGAACTTTATGCCCAGTGTCTTGCAGACGTTTGCCAAGCGGTAGAAGCGCTCGCTGTTCTGTCCGCCGAAGTGGATTGGCACCACGTCGCGCTGGTACTCCACGCTCTTCTGCACGAAGGTCTTCTTCCATTCCAGGTCGCGTATGACGCCATTCTGCTTGCGCGAGCACAGTCCTGCGGGGAACATTATGAGCTGTTCGTCGGACGCAAAGCCAGCCTCGACCCTTCTCGGGAAGTCCTTTGCCTGATTGCCAGTCTTGTTTATCGGGATGAAGAACGGTGCCAGCCCATGGATGTTCATCAGCAGGTCGTTGACGAGATACTTGACGTGTCCGTCGTAGTGCGTGCCGATGATATATCCCAGCGAGAGTCCGTCCTGTCCGCCCAACGGATGGTTGGACACGAACGTGCACCGCGAACCGGCGGGAGGGAGATTTTCTTCGCCGCGCACATCGAGCTTGACGTCGAGGAACTCGAGGCAATGCTTCAAGAAGGGCAGCCCCACCTCATCGCCATGCACGCGCAGGAAGACGTTGAGTTCGTCCTGATGGACAATGCGCTTGAGATAATTGACAACAAATTGCGGCACATACTTGCTGTAGTGCGGTGCTTTGTCGCGAATGACCTTGTCGATATCTATCAGGAATGTTGAATCTTCCGCCATGTTCGTCCAAACACAAAACCGTGCAAGTTTAAGCCATCTTTTCGACACGCCAAAGAAAAAAGTAAGATTTTTGGCTCAAAACGAATTAAAAGTAGAGAATATCGTTACTAAAAACGCACGAGTTGAAAGATGGAGCACCGCAGGTGCGGTGTCGAGTGTTGGATGTTAAGTGTTGGGTGATGAATGTTAAAACAAAAAGTTTTGTAGGCATTGTGGGGAAATGTGGGGAATTGTGTAATTTAGCACCCTTGAACAAGATAACTGTGCGCAGATGTTAAGATTTCTCGGAACGATAGAGGCAAAGACCGACGACAAGGGGCGTGTGTTCATCCCGTCGGCATTCCGTCGCCGCCTTCAGGAGGCTGGCGAAGCAGAGATTGTGCTGCGCAAAGACATACATCAAGAGTGCATCGTGCTCTATCCGGAGAGCGTGTGGTTCAAGACCCAAGACACGTTGCGTGCACGTCTGAACATTTGGGATGCAGGCGACCAGAGCCTCTTCCGCCGCTTTGTGAGCGGAGCGGAGATTGCCGAGCCCGACTCGAACGGGCGCATCTTGCTGTCGAAACGGCTGATTCAGCTGGCAGAAATCAAGGACACAGTGGTCTTCGTCGGCATGGGCGAAGAGATAGAGATCTGGGCAAAGGACAAGTGGGAGCAGCAGCAGGCCAAAGCCATCGACCTGAGTGCCGACCTCGAACGCAAGATGGCAGGATGTCCGGGCAACGCCGCAGACACCTTCATGCTGTAGAGATGACGGAAGAGACGCTGACATATCATGTACCTGTGCTGTTGAAGGAAAGCATCGACGGACTGAATGTCACGCCGCAGGGGACGTATGTCGACGTAACCTTCGGCGGTGGAGGCCATTCGCGCGAGATACTTCGCAGGCTTGGCGACGGCGGAAGGCTATACAGCTTCGACCAGGATGCCGATGCCGAACAGAACGTTGTGGGCGACAAGCGCTTCACCTTCGTGCGCAGCAACTTCCGCTATCTGCACAACTTCCTGCA
Organism: uncultured Bacteroidaceae bacterium; assembly: GCA_964465765.1. Taxonomy (GTDB): domain Bacteria; phylum Bacteroidota; class Bacteroidia; order Bacteroidales; family Bacteroidaceae; genus Bacteroides. The sequence goes on from CAYXLA010000013.1 coordinate 3,182, forward strand.
CTATTATGGTGTGGAGCAGATTGACGGACTGCTGGCAGACCTCGGGGTGTCGTCGCACCACTTCGACGACAGTGAACGCGGATTCTCGTTTCGCAGCGACGGTCCGCTGGACATGCGAATGAACAAGCGCGGCGGACGCACAGCTGCCGACGTGGTCAACACATACGACGAGGAGCAGCTGGCTGACGTGTTCTACCTCTACGGCGAACTGCACAACAGTCGTCAGATTGCTGCGGCAGTGGTCCGAGCACGCAACGCTGGTGCCATAGACACCATTAGCTCCTTCCTGGAGGCAGTGAAGCCCTGCTTCGGCCGCGACCGCGAAAAGAAAGACCTTGCCAGAGCCTTCCAGGCACTGCGCATAGAGGTCAACGAAGAGATGGAGGCACTGAAGGAGATGCTCACTGCAGCAGTGAAGGCACTGAAGCCGGGCGGACGACTGGCGGTGATTACCTACCACTCGCTGGAGGACAGGCTGGTGAAGAACCTTATGAAGGCCGGCAACTTTGAAGGACGCTGCGAGAAGGACTTCTATGGCAACACGTGTGCTCCGCTGGTGCAGGTCAACCGCAAGGTGACGGTGCCGACGGAAGAAGAGGTGAGGCGGAACCCGCGATCGCGCAGTGCAAAGCTGCGGATTGCCGAAAAGAAAGCTGAGGATTAGGGAGGCAAAACCTTAGGTTTACAGACCGCAATCCTCAGGTTTAGGGACAAGAAAGCAAGGGCTTACAGAAACTGAAGAAAGAAGAAGGATTTGAAGCATAATGGCTGAGACAACACAAAAACAGCAGAACGACAAGAAGAAGCACGGCAAGCTCTTTGCATGGATTGGCGGAGACGTGCTCGACAGCGGCTTCATGCGCCGTCAGGCAAGACTGCTGGTGTTGATAATGGTGCTGGTGATCTTCTACATCAACAACCGTTACGAGTGCCAGAAGCAGCTGATAGAGATAGACAGGCTGGAGAAGGAGCTGACCGACGTGAAGTATGACGCCCTGACACGCAAGTCGGAGCTGATGGAGCGCAGCCGCCAGTCGAAGATTGAAGAGTTCATTAAGAAGACCGATAGCGAACTTCAGATTGCGACGAATCCGCCGTATCTGATTAAATGATGATGACTGAAAGGAGAACAGAACTTTGGCGGTAAACAAGTCGAGCATATTCAACAGATACTTCTACGTGGTGCTGGTGATTGCACTCATAGGAGCCGGTGTCGTGATTAAGGCAGGCATCATCATGTTCGGCGAGCGGCAGTATTGGAACGATGTGGCTGAGCGTTTCGTCAAGGAAAACGTCGCCGTCGATGCCAACCGTGGCAACATTCTCTCTGCCGACGGCGACCTTATGGCGAGCTCCCTGCCCGAATATCGCATCTACATGGACTTCAAGGCTGGCGGCGAGCGCAAGGATTCGCTGCTGATGCTCTACATGGACAGCATCTGCAAAGGACTGCACAAGATATTTCCGGATAAGAGTGCCAATGAGTTCAAGCGCACATTGCTGCGTGGACGCAAGGCTGGAAGCCGCAACTTCCTGATTTATCCGAAGCGAATATCCTACATCCAGTATAAGGAAGCCAAGGCTCTGCCGGTGTTCAACATGAGCAAATATGCCGGCGGATTCCACGAACTGGCATACAACCAGCGCAAGAAACCATTTGGGTCGCTGGCAGCACGCACGTTGGGCGACGTCTTTGCCGACACAGCCCTCGGAGCAAAGAACGGCATCGAACTGGCGTTCGACACACTGCTGAAAGGACAAAAGGGCGTGACGCACCGACAGAAGGTGATGAACCGCTACCTGTCGATAACCGACATCCCGCCGATCGACGGCTGCGACATCATCTCGACCATCGACGTCGACATGCAGGACATCAGCGAAAAGGCTCTGGTGGATCAGCTGAAAGAGCTGAATGCCTTTGCCGGCGTGGCAATACTGATGGAGGTGAAGACCGGCGACGTGAAGGCAATAGTGAACATGACGCGCGGCTCCGACGGCAATTACTACGAGATGCGCAACAACGCCATCAGCGACATGCTGGAGCCTGGCTCTACATTCAAGACCGCTTCGGTGATGGTGGCACTGGAAGACGGGAAGGTGGAACCGGACACGCAAGTGGACACGGGCAACGGACAGAAGAGGATGTACGGCAGCACGATGAAGGACCACAACTGGAATCGTGGCGGCTACGGCGTGATCGACGTGACAAGAATACTCGAGGTGTCGTCGAATGTCGGCGTCTCGACAATTATTGACCAGTACTACCACAACGACCCGCAGAAGTTTGTCGACGGACTGAAGAAGCTCGGCATCACCGATTCGCTGCCGTTGCAGATTCCAGGTGGCGGCAAGCCCAACATAAAAGGACCGAAGGAACGCTATTTTGCCAAGACCACACTGCCGTGGATGAGCATAGGATATGAGACGCAAGTGCCGCCGCTGAACATCCTGACGTTCTATAACGCCATTGCCAACGACGGAACAATGGTATGTCCGCGCTTCGTGAAGTCGGCAGTGAAGGACGGAGAAGTGGTGAAGGAATATCCCGTGAAGGTGATGCGCGAGCACATTTGTTCGGAGTCGACGCTGCAGAAGATACGCATGATGCTGCGCAGCGTAGTGGCAAACGGTCTGGCAAAAGATGCCGGCAGCAAGCAGTTTGAGGTGGCAGGAAAGACGGGAACGGCGCAGATATCGCAAGGAGCAGCCGGATATACATCGGGCGGACGCAAGTACTTGGTGAGCTTCTGCGGCTACTTCCCTGCCGACGCACCGAAGTACAGCATGATCGTGTCGATACAGAAGCCGGGACTGCCGGCATCGGGCGGCAAGCAGGCTGGCAGCGTGTTTAAGAAGATTGCCGAACGAGTGTTTGCAAAGAACTTGAGCTACGACCTCATGTATGCCGTCGACAGCACGTCGAACGTCATTCCGGCAGTGAAAAACGGCGACTTGAACGAGACACAATATGTGCTTACGCACCTCGACATACCGACCAGCGGCAGAATAAGCGGCAACGGAAAGGAGACGGTGTGGGGACGTGTACATCAGGACAGCACGGCAGTGGTGCTGGAACAACACGATGTCAGCAGCAACAACACGATGCCTAACGTGCGCGGAATGGGAGCAAAAGATGCAGTCTACGTGTTGGAACAGGCGGGACTGAAGGTGCGGCTGTCGGGCGTGGGACATGTGACGTCACAGTCGATAACGGCAGGAAGCCACTTCCGGCGCGGACAGACCGTGGCGTTGAGCCTGAGATGAGAACCGAAACAAACACATAAAAAAACTTGGAAAGATGAAACTGAACGAACTGATAAAAAACATACAGCCTCTGCGCGTTGAGGGCAGCGTCGACAAGGACATTAGCGGTGTCAGCATTGACTCGCGCCTTGTAGAGAGCGGACATTTGTTTATGGCGATGCGCGGCACGCAGGCAGACGGACATGCCTACATCCCGTCGGCAATCGAGAAGGGAGCAGTGGCAATACTGTGCGAAGACATCCCTGCCGAGACCGTTCAGGGAATTACATACGTGCAGGTGAAGGACAGCGAAGATGCCGTGGGACGCGTGGCAACAACGTTCTACGGCGACCCGACGTCGAAGATTGAGCTTGTCGGCGTGACGGGAACAAACGGCAAGACCACAATAGCCACCTTGCTGTATAAGGTGTTCCGTTGCTTCGGATACAAGGTAGGACTGCTGTCGACGGTGTGCAACTACATCGACGACGAGGCAATACCGACCGATCACACCACGCCCGACCCCGTAACACTAAACCGCCTGCTGGGACAAATGGCAGACAGCGGATGCAAGTATGTCTTCATGGAGGTCAGCTCGCATTCGGTTGCGCAGAAGCGCATCAGCGGACTGCGTTTTGCCGGAGGCATCTTTACGAACCTGACGCGCGACCACTTGGACTATCACAAGACGTTCGACAACTATCTGCACGCCAAGAAGAAGTTCTTCGACGACCTGCCGAAGCAGGCTTTCAGCCTTACCAACGCCGACGACAAGAATGGAATGGTGATGCTGCAGAACACGCGTTCGCACAAGTACACGTACTCCATGCGCACGCTGGCAGACTTCAAAGGACGCGTGCTGGAGTCGCACGTCGAGGGAATGTTGCTCGACTTCAACAACCACGAGGTGGCTGTCAACTTCATCGGACGCTTCAACGCCAGCAATCTGCTCGCAGTATTCGGCGCGGCAGTCCTGCTCGGAAAGAAAGAAGAGGACGTACTTGTGGCTCTGAGTACGATGCATCCGGTGGCAGGGCGACTGGAGACCATACATTCGCCAAAAGGACTTACGGCGGTTGTGGACTATGCCCACACGCCGGACGCACTGGTCAATGTGCTCGACGCTCTGCGTGAAGTGATGAACGGAAAAGGAAACATCATAACCGTTGTCGGTGCCGGAGGCAATCGCGACAAGGGGAAACGCCCCATAATGGCAAAGGAGGCTGCACTGCGCAGCGACCGACTGATAATAACGTCGGACAATCCTAGGTTTGAAGAGCCGCAGAACATCATGAACGACATGCTCGCAGGACTGGACAATCACGACATGGAGAAGACGCTGAGCATCATCGACCGCAAGGAAGCCATACGCACAGCGTGCATGATGGCGCAATGCGGCGACGTGATTCTCGTGGCGGGCAAGGGACACGAGGACTATCAGGAGATACGCGGCGTGAAGCATCACTTCGACGACCGTGAGATTCTGCGGGAGATATTGCTACCGAAATGAACCGTTGGGGCTTAAGTACATATATATAATAAGGTGTAGATATGCTTTACTATTTGTTTCATTGGCTTGAAGATTTGGGATTCCCCGGCGCGAGGATGTTCTCGTATACATCATTCCGCGCGCTGGTTGCCGTGATATTGGCGCTGTTGATATCGAGCATTTGGGGCAGCTGGTTCATCAAGATGCTCAAGAAAAGGCAGATCACGGAGACACAACGTTCTGCCGAGCTCGACCCCTTCGGCGTGCAGAAGGTGGGAGTGCCGAGCATGGGCGGCGTAATCATAATCGTTGCCATACTCATTCCGTGCTTCCTGTTGGGACGACTGGACAATGTCTACATGATATTGATGCTGATCACCACTGTCTGGCTTGGCTCTCTGGGCTTTGCCGACGACTACATAAAGATCTTCAAGCACGACAAGGAAGGTCTGCACGGCAAGTTCAAGATAATAGGACAAGTGGGACTGGGCTTCATCGTCGGTCTGACGCTCTACCTCAGTCCGCAGGCTGTGATTCGTCCGAACATAGAAGTGTCGCAACCAGGACAGGAGACCGTGGTGATGCACGCCGCACGCGACATTAAAGCCACGCAAACCACCATCCCGTTCTTCAAGAACAACAACCTCGACTATGCCGACCTGACATCGTTCCTCGGCGAGCATGCACAGGCTGGCGGCTGGATTCTGTTTGTGCTGATGACGATAATCGTGGTCACGGCAGTGTCTAACGGTGCCAATCTGAACGACGGCATGGACGGAATGGCGACGGGCAATTCGGCAATCATCGGCTTCACGCTCGGCATACTGGCGTACGTGTCGAGCCATATCGAGTTTGCCCAATACCTTAACATAATGTATATCCCCGGGGCGCAGGAGCTGGTAATCTTCATCTGTGCCTTTGTGGGCGCACTAATCGGCTTCCTGTGGTACAATGCCTATCCTGCACAAATCTTCATGGGCGACACCGGCAGTCTGACAATCGGCGGAATCATTGCCGTCTTCGCCATCATCATCCGCAAGGAACTGCTGATTCCGATACTGTGCGGCATCTTCCTCGTGGAGAGTCTGTCGGTGATTCTGCAGCGATTCTACTACAAAGCCGGCAAGCGTCATGGCGTGAAGCAGCGCTTGTTCAAGCGTGCTCCCATACACGATCATTTCCGTACGGCGATGAATCAGATTGAGAAAGGATGCTCCGTCAAGATACAAGCGCCGCAGACGTTGCTGCACGAGGCAAAGATTACGGTGCGTTTCTGGATTGTGACCATCGTGTTGGCAGCCATAACGATAATAACACTTAAGATTAGATAAGGAAGCAAGGAGGACTATATAGATATGAAGACAAACGACAAGAAGAGGATTGTGGTGCTTGGAGCTGGCGAGAGCGGCGCAGGAGCTGCCGTGTTGGCATCGTTGAAAGGCTTCGATACTTTCGTTTCCGACTCGGGCAACATTGCACCAAAGTATATCGAACTGCTTCAGAAGTACAACATTCCTTGGGAACAAGGACATCATACGGAGGAGAAGATCCTCAATGCCGACGAGGTGATAAAGAGTCCGGGCATTCCGAACGATGCTCCCATCGTCGTGAAATTGGGCGAACGCAACATCCCAATCATTTCGGAGATTGAGTTCGCAGGACGATACACTGATGCCAAGATGGTATGCATCACAGGTTCAAACGGCAAGACCACCACAACATCGCTGATCTACCACATTTTCCAGAGTGCAGGTCTCAACGTAGGTCTGGCAGGAAACATCGGCCGAAGCCTTGCACTGCAAGTGGCAACCGAGCATCACGACTACTACGTCATTGAGCTCAGCTCGTTCCAGCTCGACAACATGTATAACTTCCGCGCCAACATTGCCGTTCTGCTCAACATCACTCCCGATCATCTCGACCGCTATGGCTTCTGCATGCAAAACTATATCGACGCCAAGTTCCGCATCATCAGGAACCAGACTCCCGACGATGCCTTCATCTTCTGGAACGATGACCCCATAATACAGCGCGAGCTTGCCAAATATGGCATCCACGCACAGGTCTATCCTTTCGCCGAGAAGAAGGAAGACGGACTGGCAGCCTATACCGCCGACGGCAAGTTGTGGATTGAGAAGCCTGTGGATTTCAACATGGAGCAGGAAGACCTTGCACTCAACGGCGTGCACAATCTCTACAACTCCATGGCAGCTGGCATCTCTGCCGACGTAGCTGGCATCAGCAACGACTGCATCCGTCAGGCTTTGTCCGACTTCAAGGGCGTGCCTCACCGGCTGGAATATGTGGCTTCGGTCCGCGGCGTGCGCTTCGTCAACGACTCGAAGGCAACAAACGTCAATGCCTGCTGGTATGCGCTGAAGAGCATGAAGACAAAGACGATACTGATTCTTGGCGGCAAGGACAAGGGCAACGACTACGAGGAAATCAGGGACTTGGTGAAGGAGAAGTGCTCCGGACTGGTCTATCTGGGTGTGGACAACAGCAAGCTGCACCAGTTCTTCGACCCCATGGGACTGCCTGTTGCCGACATCAACACCGGCATGAAGGATGCTGTGGATGCAGCCTACAAGATGGCGAAGAAAGGAGAGACCGTACTGCTCAGCCCGTGTTGTGCCAGCTTCGACCTCTTCAACGGAATGGCAGACCGCGGCAATCAGTTCCGCAAATATGTTTGTGAACTGTAAGCATCTGAATTCGGGACAAAGACATAGACAGTTAAATATAAAGACGAGAGAGAGTAGAAAGAAGTGGACCTGCTAAGAAGCATATTCAAAGGCGACAAAGTCGTTTGGCTCTTATTCCTGGCGCTTTGTGTCATATCGGTGGTCGAGGTATTCAGCGCATCGAGCACGCTGACGTACAAGTCGGGCGACCATTGGGGCCCCATCACGCAGCATTGCTTCCTGTTGATGGCGGGTGTCGTTATTGTGCTCGTTGTCCACAACATTCCCTATAAGTATTTCCGCACGGCAAACAATCTGCTGCTGCCATTATCTGTAGTGCTGCTGGCGATTGTGGCATTGTTGGGCTATTCCGGCGACCGAGTCAATGGTGCAGCCCGCTGGATGGAGTTTGCCGGAGTGCAGTTCCAGCCTTCGGAATTGGCAAAGATGGCAGTAATCATATTCACCGCTTCACAGCTTGCGCGCGGACAGGACGAAAACGGTGCCCGTCCGGCAGCGTTCAAGTGGATATGCATCGTATCGGTGATTATGGCCGCACTCATCGTCCCCGAGAACTTTTCGACAGGAGCATTGCTGCTGCTGACGGTCTATGTCATGATGATCATCGGACGTGTGCAGGCAAGCAAGCTGCTGATTCTTGGTGGCGGCGTAGCGGCTGTGGTATTTGTGTTTGTGGCGTTCTTGTTGATTACGCCAAACAGCACACTCTCACAAATTCCCGGAGGACACCGCTTCACCACCGTGAAGGAGCGCATCACAGGATTTGCCAGCAATGAAGAGGTGCCTGCTGCCAAGTTCGACATCGACGAAAATGCCCAAGTGGCTCATGCACGTATTGCCATCGCCTCGAGCAACGTCTTCGGCAAAGGACCGGGCAATTCTGTAGAGCGCGACTTCCTGAGCCAAGCTTTCTCCGACTTCATCTTTGCCATTATCATCGAGGAACTCGGACTGGTTGGCGGCTTTTTCGTGGTGTTCTTATACGTGTGTCTGCTGATTCGTGTGGGCAAGATTGCGCGCAAGTGCGACCGCACGTTCCCAGCGTTCCTGGTCATCGGCATCGGACTGTTGCTTGTCATACAGGCAATGTTCAACATGATGGTGGCTGTCGGACTGGCTCCGGTGACGGGACAACCGCTGCCCCTCATCAGTAAGGGCGGAACATCCACGTGGATCAACTGTGCCTACATTGGAATCATACTCAGCGTGAGCCGCTATACAGTCAAACTTGAAGAGGAGAAACGGGCACAGCAGGAGGCAGAAGCTCAGACGATGCCGCTGCTCGAAGCTGGAGATCAGGAACACGATGAGATGAAGACCGTCGAAGAAATGACGTCCGACGAAATGTCGGTCAACAACGACACGGAGATGGAATGAGGCTTCAGGCGGAGAGGTTTGTATATAATAAGGAGAAAAGAGAAACATTCGTGATAAGATGAAAGAAGCTATGACGAAGAACGACGACATAAGGATAATAATCAGCGGTGGCGGCACCGGCGGACACATATTCCCCGCCGTCTCTATTGCCAACGCCATCAAGGCACTGCATCCCGATGCCGACATACTGTTTGTCGGAGCCGAAGGACGCATGGAAATGCAGCGCGTGCCCGATGCAGGATATTGCATCATCGGACTGCCCATTGCAGGTTTCGACCGCAAGAACATGCTCCGCAACATCAGCGTGCTGTTCAAGATTGTGCGCAGCCAGCTCAAGGCGCGTCGCATCATCAAGGAATTCCGCCCGCAGGTGGCTGTAGGCGTCGGCGGATATGCCAGCGGACCGCTGCTCAAGACGGCAGCCATGATGGGCATACCGACACTTATTCAGGAGCAGAACTCCTATGCCGGCGTCACCAATAAGCTGTTGGCGAAACGCGCCAAGAAGATTTGTGTGGCATACGACGGAATGGAGCGCTTCTTCCCTGCAGACAAGCTTGTGTTTACGGGCAATCCTGTCCGCCAGAATCTGCTTTCCAACAGGCCGTCGCGCGAGGATGCACTGAAGAGCTTCGGACTGAATCCTGCGAAGAAGACCATCTTGCTGTTGGGCGGAAGCCTTGGCGCCAGGACGCTGAACCAAACCATGCTGAAGGCACTGGAGACCATCGACAGCCGAAGCGACGTACAGTTCATCTGGCAGACAGGAAAGATCTACATCGACCGTGTGCGCGAAGCACTGTCCGCCTATACCGGCGAGGACGTGCATTTGCCCAACATCGCGTCAATCCCCAACCTCTACGTCACCGACTTCATCAAGTCGATGGACAAGGCTTACGCCGGCGCCGACCTCGTCATCTCGCGTGCCGGAGCAGGTTCCATTTCCGAATTCTGCCTCTTGGGCATGCCCGTGATTCTCGTTCCGTCGCCCAACGTCGCCGAGGACCATCAGACCAAAAATGCCATGGCACTGGTCAATAAGGGTGCAGCCATCTGCATTAAGGACTCAGAAGCCGTCGACCGCCTCGTGCCGACAGCCATCGAAACCGTGCAGGACGATGCACGGCTGGCTGAGTTGAGCAGCAACATCGCCGCACTCGCAAAGCCCGATGCTGCCGACGTCATTGCACACGAAGTGCTCAACTTGATAAAGCAATCTAAATAAAGGAAGGGAGAGAAGAGATGAAGAAGTTGGAAGACATAAAATCGGTTTATTTCTTGGGCTCAGGCGGCATCGGCATGAGCGCATTGATTCGCTACTTCCTGTCGAAAGGCAAGTTCGTGGCTGGATACGACAAGACGTGCACCGCCTTGACCGAACGACTTGTGGTGGAAGGTGCCGTCATCCACTACACCGACGACTGCTCGCTCATTCCCGAACAGTGCCGCGACAAGTCCTCGACGCTGGTGGTCTACACACCCGCCGTTCCCTCCACCCTGTCGGAATTCGTCTACTTCCGCGAGCAGGGCTTCGACGTGCAGAAGCGCTCGCAGGTGCTTGGCATCATAACCCACAACAGCAAGGGACTCTGCGTCGCCGGCACTCACGGCAAGACCACTACCAGCACCATGCTGGCACATCTGTTGCGACAGTCACACATCGGCTGCACGGCATTCCTTGGCGGCATCTCCAAGAACTACGGCACAAACCTGCTGCTTTCGCAGAGCAGCCCTTATACGGTCATCGAGGCTGACGAGTTCGACCGCTCGTTCCATTGGCTCTCGCCCTACATCAGCGTCATCACCGCCACCGACCCCGACCATCTCGACGTCTACGAGACCTACGAGGCGTACCTCGAGAGCTTCCGCCATTACACCAGCCTCATCCGTCCCGACGGAGCACTGATTATCCACACGGGACTGAAGCTGCAGCCCGACGTGCAGCCTGGCGTCAAGGTCTACACCTATTCAGGCACGTCCGACGGTGACTTCCATGCAGAGAACATACGCATCGGCGGTGGCGACATTGTGTTCGACTTCGTCGCTCCCGACACCCGCATCAACGACGTCCATCTGGGCGTACCCGTGAGTGTCAACATTGAGAACGGCGTGGCGGCAATGGCGGCAGCCCATCTTGTGGGCATCAGCAACGACGAGGTGCTTCGTGCCATGTCCACCTTCAGTGGAGTGGTGCGCCGCTTCGACTTCAAGCTCAAGACCGACCGCATCGCACTGCTCAGCGACTATGCCCATCATCCTGCCGAGATTGCACAGTGTGCACGCTCGCTGCGACAGCTCTATGCCGACAAGAAGATCACGGCAGTGTTTCAGCCGCACCTCTACACCCGCACGCGCGATTTCTATCACGAGTTTGCACAGAGCCTCTCGCTCTTCGACGAAGTCATACTCACCGACATCTACCCTGCACGCGAGAAGCCCATACCTGGCGTCAGCAGTCAGCTCATCTTCGACGAGTTGCGCCCCGAAGTGCAGAAGACGCTGTGCCGCAAGGAAGATGTGCTCAACATCCTCTCCGAAGGCGACTATCAGGTGGTGGTCATCCTCGGAGCCGGCGACCTCGACAACTACATGCCGGAGATTAAGCGCATATTCACCGATAAGTACCTGAAGTAAAAAGTCTCGCGACAAACACTGTATAAGAGAGAGGAAGAGAGAAGAGAAAGAAGATGCAAGCACTGAGAAGAATCATATTGTCGTTGGTGTTGTTGCTCGTGGTGGCGTATCTGGTATTTGCCTTCACTGTCGTCAACCGCAAGCCCGAAGGGACGGTGTGCAGCGACATCGAGGTCCTGGCACGCGACACCACCTTCTCGCGCCTCATCACGAAGCAGGGCATCTTGTCGCATCTCAACTCCAAGCACCTCAACCCTGTGGGACGACCCATGGACAGCATTTCGTTGCCTGCACTCGAGGAGGAGCTCTCGCACAATGCCCTCATCGAGGACGTCGAGTGCTACAAGACCGTCGCCGGCATCGTCTGCATCGACATCAAGCAACGTGTACCCATTCTCCACGTCATAGGCTCCGACGGCAGCGACTACTACATCGACGAGCAGGGCGGCGAACTGCCATCGGTGTCGGGTGCAGCCTTCCATCTCCCCATCGTCACCGGATATGTAGAAAGGCACTCGTCGCGACACGACTTGCAGCAGTTTGGATTATTTTTGCAGAAAGATGCCTTCTGGCGTGCACAGGTGGAGCAGATCAACGTGTTGCGCAACGGAGGCATAGAGATAGTGCCGCGTGTCGGCGACAACATCATCTATCTCGGCACGCTCGACAACTTTGCACACAAGCTCGACCGCGTGCACCGCTTCTACACCGAGGCACTCAACAAAGTGGGCTGGAACAAGTACAAGCGCATCAGCGTGGAGTTCGACAATCAGATAATCTGCACAAAACGATAACTATACACATATATAAGATAAAACACAGAAGGACAAACACATATGGCAAAGACAGAATTTACAGTGGCAATAGAGCTCAGCTCGTCAAGGATTACGGGCATCGCCGGCACCCGGGAGCCGAACGGCACGATTACGGTGCGTGCCTTTGCTGAGGAGGACGCCTCGCGCTTCGTCAAGAAGGGCGTGACGCTCAACATCAACGAAGCCGCCAAAGCTATGGGCAGCATCGTCGACAGTCTGGAGAAGCAGCTCTCGCACAAGATTGCCAAGGTCTACCTCAGCATCAGCGGTCAGACCGTGCGCACAGTCAAGAACGAAGTCCGACGCACCGTCGACAACGGCGACATCGTCACCGAGGACCTCATCAATGAGATCAACGACGAAAACCGCAACTACCCCATTGTCGATGCCTGCATCCTCGATGTCATTCCGCAGGAGTACGACATCGACAACACGCTCGTCATCGAGCCCATCGGAGTTGCCGGACACAATGTCAAGGCTACGCTGCTCAACGTCGTGGCGCGCTCGTATGTGAAGAACAACCTCACGTTCAGTGCCGAGCAGGCACAACTCACGCTTGCCGACGACCTCATCGTAGGTCCCAAGGCTTTGGCAGAAGCCGTGCTCACCGAGACCGAGAAGCGGTCGGGCTGTGCGCTGGTCGACTTCGGAGCCTCCACCACCACCGTCGCCGTCTACAAGAACAATCTGTTGCGCTATCTCAGCGTGCTGCCCCTTGGCAGTGAGAACATCACGCGCGACCTCACCGCACTGCGCATCGAGGAAGACGAGGCACGCCACCTCAAGGAGGAGTATGGCGACGCTTTGGGCGAAGGCACAGGCGAAGCGCCGTCGGGCTTCCCCATCAAGGAATGGGAGACCTTCAACGACCTCATCACCGCCCGCACCGAGGAAATCATCAAGAACGTGTGGAACCAAATACTGCAGTCGGGCTACGCCAGCAAGCTCTTCGCCGGCATCGTGCTCACGGGCGGCGGCAGCAACCTGCACAACATGGAGGAGGCATTCCGCAAGTACAGCAGCCAGAACAACGTCAAGACCGTGAAGAGCCCCAACTGCAACGTCGTTGGTTCGCTGGCGGCAACACGTCAGGACGCCACGCTCAACACCGTCTACGGCATGTTGCAGCTCGGCAACGAGAACTGCTGCGCCGAAGAGGAGGAACCGAAGCCAACGCCCGCCGTCAATAGTGATGCCGTTGCCAGGACAGCATCGTCTGCAGACAACAACCTCTTTGCCGATGACGAAGAATACAAGCGCCAGGAAGAGGAGACACTCCGCCAGAATGAAGAGAAAGAACGCCAGCGCAAAGAGCGCGAGAGGAAAGATGCAGAGGCAAAGGCAGAGCGCGAGAGAGAGAACAAGAAGAGGGAAAGACGCAATATATTTAAGGATTTAGGCAGAAAAATGAACAAACTTTCGCGCGACCTCTTCGACGACAACAGCTCAAAGATGGACGACGACAACAGCGAAAAGATGTAACCCCCGAGGCGCACCGGCGACGACCTGCCGCAACAGGCAGCAGGCGCGGTCGATGCTGCGTGGAGAGAGAGAACATATTAAGAGAGAAGAGATAAACCAGACAACAAGACACACATACACAGATATGAGCGAGAACAACAACGACATTCTCAACGGCGGCACCGTGAACTTCAATATTCAGAGCGACTCGCCGAAAATCATCAAGGTAATAGGTGTAGGCGGTGGTGGCGGCAACGCCGTCAACTACATGTTCCACGAGGGCATCGACGACGTCACCTTCGTGCTCTGCAACACCGACGTGCAGGACCTCAAGAAGTCTGCCATCCCCATCAAGATTCAGCTCGGTCCCAAGCAGTGCGGCGGACTGGGTGCCGGCAACGACCCTCAGGTGGCACACGATGCTGCCGAGGAGAGCATCGAGGAGATCAAGCAGCTCTTCACCGACGGCACGCAGATGGCGTTCATCACTGCCGGCATGGGTGGCGGCACCGGCACCGGCGCTGCTCCCGTCGTGGCACGTGTGGCTAAGGAGATGGGCATGCTCACCGTCGGCATCGTCACCATACCGTTCCTCTTCGAGAAGAAGCCCAAGATTCTGCAGGCTCTGCGCGGTGTCGAGGAGATGCGCAAGAATGTCGACGCACTGCTTGTCATCAACGACGAGCGTCTGCGCGAGATCTACACCGACGGCATCACCTCCCTCGAGGAAGGACTGGCCAAGGCAAACGACATTCTGTGCATTGCCACCAAGAGCATTGCCGAAATCATCACCACCGAAGGTACCATCAACCTCGACTTCCGCGATGTCAAGAAGGTGCTCAAGGACGGCGGCGTAGCCATCATGTCGACAGGTCATGCCAAGGGCAACAAGCGTCTGAAGCACGCCATCGAGAACGCTCTCCACTCGCCACTGCTCAACAACAACGACATCACCAACGCCAAGAAGGTGCTCTTCAACATCTACGCCAGCAGCGACAACCCCATACTCATCGAGGAGATGAGCGAAATCGACTCCTTCATGGACAGCCTCAACCCCAACATGGAAGTCATCTGGGGCAAGGCGACCGACGACTCATTGGGCGAATCGGTCAAGTTCACCATCCTCGCCACCGGCTTCGGCGCCGCAGCAGTGCCTGGCATCGACCAGCTGATGAGTGCCGACGAACGTGCCAAGGCAGAAGCCCGCGAGGAGCAGGAGGCAGCCGAGACGGCGTTGATTGGTCAGTACTACGACCGCCAGGGCAACACCAAGAAGTATCGCAAGAACAAGATCTACATCTTCACCGACGAGGACCTCGAGAACGATGCCGTCGTGGCTATGGTCGAGGACACGCCGACCTTCACGCGCGACTCCGCCCGCCTCAGCGCCATAAAGGAGAAGTCCGACGAGGCCAGCCGCGACGCTCGCGAGTCTGCCGACCTGCCACCTGCCACCGACACCGGCAGCGACGGTCAGGAAGCTCCCATCATCTTCTGACGTGCACGCTCGCGGGGAGAGACCGGCTATTCAAAACAGATAACACACAGAAAAGAACGTTTATAAAAAACATCAAATCGACATGTCACTATTCGAACAAATCAGCAAAGACATCATTGCTGCCATGAAGAGCCACGACAAGGTTGCTCTCGAGGCACTGCGCAATGTCAAGAAAGTATTTCTCGAGGCAAAGACCGCCCCTGGAGCCAACGACACCCTTGAGGATGCCGACGCTCTGAAGCTCATCCAGAAGCTCGTGAAGCAGGGCAAGGACTCTGCCGCCATCTATCAGCAGCAGAACCGTCCCGACCTCGCCGAAGCCGAGCTCGCACAGGTTCGCGTCATGGAGGCATACCTGCCTCAGGCAATGTCCGACGCCGAGCTCACCGAAGCCATCAAGGCCATCATCGAGCAGACCGGCGCCAGCAGCCTCAAGGACATGGGCAAGGTCATGGGCGTAGCCACCAAGACCCTTGCCGGCAAGGCCGAGGGCCGTGCCATCTCCGACAAGGTCAAAGCTCTTCTAGGCTGAGGTGTAAAACCCCTTTGTCTGACATCTTCACTGCGTGTGCACCCGCAAGGTGTTCACGCAGTTCTTTTTCCTCCACCTTGTATACCTTCAGCGTCCGCACGTGCGGGAAGCGGTTCCAGTAGGGGTCGTACGAGGCAAACCAGCTCCACTGCGTCACGCCCGTGATGCGTGTCGGCGCGTTCCACAGCATGCGCACTCGCGTCCGTGCCGCCACGATGATGCCCGTCCAGCCGTCGCCCTTCACCACGCACACCAGATGCAGCGTCCTGCGCGTGTCGGCGTCGCGTTCCGCCTCCGTCAGCCGGTGCCTCACGCCGATGTTGCGGCCGTAGCGGCTGTTTATCTCCTCCATCATGCGGCGGAACACCCGTCCGTGCGGTCCGGTGTCCTGAATCTGATTCGACAGGATGTAGTAGTGAATCATCTCGTGGATGATGACGTCGTCCAGTGCCCGCGCGTCCAGCCCCAGCCTGCCGCTGACGACGAACTCGAAGTCGTCGTATCGCCACGTCCCGTCGCGCTGTGCATGCCGTTTGCAGCGCACCTGCCCCAGTGTCGACCGCGCGTTCGACACCTTCAGCGGAGGCATCGGCAGCTTGCCGCCGAACATCATGCCGTTGAACAGCACGAACCGCGCGCGGATGTAGTCCGTGGTCACCCTCACGGCGGCAGCCTCATCCTCTGCCGCCGTCAGCTGCTCCGTCGTTAGCCCTTCATGCATCGCTTGTGTGTGTCGGTCCTCTGCCGCTGTCGGGGTGTCCGGTGTACTGCGTTATTTGAAGAAGTCGAAGAAATAGAAGGCAGCAGCCCACTCCTTCTTCACGCCACTGGCATTGCCTATCGTCTGGTTCGACGCGTTGCGGATGGTTCCGTTCGACTCGATGGTGCCTACCTTCTGGCTCGAAGCGTTGCGCACCGTTCCGTTCGACTCGATGCTTCCCACCTTCTGGTTAGAACCGTTGCGAATGGTTCCGTTCGACTCGATGGTGCCCACCTTCTGGCTCGACGCGTTGCGGATGGTGCCGTTCGACTCGATGGTGCCTACCTTCTGGCTCGAAGCGTTGCGCACCGTGCCGTTCGACTCGATGCTTCCTACCTTCTGGTTAGAACCGTTGCGCAGGTCCTGCGCATTTGCATTCACAGCAGCTCCCAGTGCGAAGACGAAAGCCGCAATCAGTAAACCTAGTCTTTTCATAATCTCTCTCCGTGTGTTTTAATGTTTAAGGTCTTGTGTCAATCTCCTCAAGGTGCTGTGCGCCGCACACCTTGTCGCCGTAAAGGTAGCTATTGTCCCCCAAACAGCAAACTACCTCTACCTGTTTTCAACCGAGCCATCTTCTGCACTCAACATACCTAAGATCGCGAGGTTTGCCCCCACAAACCTGTTCAATCTTGCCTTCTCAATTTGCTCCGTCTTGCCTTCTCGAAAATGATTCTTAGCTACCCAAAAGAAAGGGGCATTTCCCCCGACACCCCTCAACAACCAACGTCCAAAGGTAGTAATTTTCTGTGAACCGTGCAAGTCTTACAC
>CAYXLA010000014.1:0-7100 GCA_964465765.1 uncultured Bacteroidaceae bacterium
AAGACCGCGACTATATCTCCTCCAAAGGACTTGACACCATCCGCCAGCATGCAAGGGATTTTGTGGCGAAACGTCTTGCTCCAGCCGTAATACCGAATGACGGCAAGCAGACACCCATGCGAGGCCATCCAGTATTCCTAGCCCAACACGCCACAGGTTGCTGTTGTCGTGGATGCTTCTCCAAATGGCACAACATCCCAGCAGGAAGGGAACTCACGAAAGAAGAACAGAACTATGCCGTCAGCGTACTGATGGCGTGGATAGAAAAGCAGATTAGCAAATAAAAGAGCATGACAACAATACTCATATACCTCATTATCATCAATGTCGTGACATTCTTCGTCTACGGCATCGACAAGTACAAGGCGAAGCACGACAAGTGGCGCATTCCGGAAGCAACGTTGCTGCTGCTTGCCGTCGTCGGCGGCAGCGTCGGCGCATGGTGCGGCATGAAAGTGTGGCACCACAAGACGATGCACAAGAAGTTCCGGTATGGCGTGCCCGCAATCTTCGTCCTGCAGGTCGTGCTAGCACTGTGGATTGTCAACAAGCTGGCGCAGACGCCGATGCCAATTTGAGGACGGACAAAATAGTCTGAGGACCGAACAGAGACGGAATGATAATCTGGAATCCATGGCACGGATGCCACAAGGTGAGTGAAGGCTGCCAACATTGCTATATGTACTTCCTTGACGGGAAGCGCGGCCTCGACACTTCGCACGTATTCCGCACGGAGAACTTCGACATGCCCCTGCAGCGCAAGCGCGACGGGAA
Organism: uncultured Bacteroidaceae bacterium; assembly: GCA_964465765.1. GTDB lineage: Bacteria > Bacteroidota > Bacteroidia > Bacteroidales > Bacteroidaceae > Bacteroides. The sequence continues at coordinate 775 of CAYXLA010000014.1, forward strand.
CTTTAAGGTGAGACCGGGGTCGACGCTCTACGTCGGGCTCTCCACGGACTTCTTCGTCGAGGAAGCCGACGCGTGGCGCGACGAAGCATGGCAAATCATCCGTCAGCGTCCCGACGTGTTCTTCCGCCTGCTGACCAAACGGCCGGAGCGCTTCGCCGATTGTCTGCCCAAGGACTGGGGCGACGGTTACGAGAACGTGATGCTCAGCGTGACCACCGAGAACCAGAAGCGTGCCGACGAGCGTCTGCCCATTCTCCTCGGCACTCCTGCCAAGCACCGAGGCTTCATGGCTGCACCCTACATCGGTCCGGTCGACGCGGAACGCTATCTGGCGACGGGGATGATTGAGGAGGTGCTGTGCGGCGGCGAGAACTACGACGGCGCACGTCCATGTCACTACGAATGGGTGAAGTTGCTGAGCGATGAATGTCGGAAGCACGACGTGACGTTCGACTTCATAGAGACGGGAACCGTGTTCGTGAAAGACGGGCGGACATTCCGCATCCCCGACAAGCGCACACAAAGTCTGCAGGCGTTCCGTTCGGGGCTGAGCCATCGGGGCAGGAGCGTCCCGCGGCTGCTCCGCATGCCCGAAGGGTCGTTGTTCGGCACGGAAATCCCGACGGCAGACCCCGTGTTCCGCCAGCACTGCAGCACCTGCGGCAGCCGCATGACCTGCAACGGATGCAGCAACTGCGGAGCGTGTGAAACCAAAAAAGACTAAAAAACACAGCGTGTCTTTTCCATATTACACTTATCGTTGTTACTTTTGTCCTTGATAAGAGAAAAAGAACACATAACATTTTAATACACACATTTAGCTATGATGAAAAAAATCTGTATCCCTCTTGTGATGACGTTGTTGGCTGTGCTGGTATCGTGCAGCAGCAAGATGGGTGAGTTGTCTTCCGACTATTTCACTGTGACTCCGCAGGTGCTCGAAGCCGTTGGCGGCAAGGTTCCGGCAACCATCAGTGGACGTTTCCCCGAGAAATACTTCAACAAGAAAGCCATCGTGGAGGTCACTCCCGTGCTGCGCTGGCAGGGCGGTGAGGCTAAAGGTCAGACCTACACGTTCCAGGGCGAGAAGGTGCATGGCAATAACCCCACCATCATGTACAAAGCCGGTGGCAACTACACCATGCGCGTCAACTTCGACTACGTGCCCGAGATGGCAAAGTCGGAGCTCTATCTGGACTTCGTAGCCACGATTGGCAACAAGACGGTGACCATTCCGTCGGTGAAGATTGCCGATGGCGTGATTTCGACATCAGAACTGGTGGACCAGACTGTAGAGAGTGCCAACGTGTCTCTCGGTGAGGATGCCTTCCAGCGCGTCATCAAGGACAAGCGCGAGGAGCAGATCCTCTTCCTGATTCAGCAGACCAACATCCGCAACGACCAGATGGGTGCTGCAAAGAACTTCACCGGTGAAGTGAAGGACGTGAACGACGCTGCCAACAAGGAGATTGAGAGCATCGAGGTGTCGGCATACGCTTCGCCCGACGGCAAGCTCGACTTGAACCAGGGACTGGCAGAGAAGCGTCAGGACAACACAGCACGTCTCGTCAGCAAGAACCTGAAGGACGCCGACATCAACGCAGGCATCGACACGAAGTACACTGCCGAAGACTGGGACGGCTTCAAGGAGCTGGTGGAGAAGTCGAACATTCAGGACAAGGACCTGATTCTGCGCGTGCTCTCAATGTATAGCGACCCCGAACAGCGTGAGCAGGAGATCAAGAACATCTCTTCGGTCTACAAAAACTTGGCTGACGACATCCTGCCGCAGTTGCGCCGCTCGCGTCTGATTCTGAACTATCAGATCATCGGCAAGTCGGATGCAGAGATTTCGAGTCTCGCCAAGAACAATTCCTCGGAGCTGAGCCTCGAAGAGTTGCTCTATGCAGCCACGCTGACAAACAGTGCTGCCGAGAAGCAGGACATCTACACCAAGGCTTCGCGCCAGTATCCTAACGACTATCGCGCATTCAACAACCTCGGCAAGCTGGCTTACGAGGCTGGCGACATCGACAAGGCAGAGAACCTGTTCAAGCAGGCAGCCGCACTGAAGGACAGTCCTGAGGTCAACAACAACCTGGCGCTCGTGGCTCTCGCCAAGGGCAACAATCAGGATGCCGAGGCTTACCTGGGCAAAGCATCGGGAGCCAAGGAGCTGAACGAGACGCTCGGCAATCTGTACGTCGCACAAGGTCAGTACGACCGCGCCGTATCGGCTTTCGGCGACGCCAAGACCAACAGTGCTGCACTGGCACAAATCCTGTCGAAGGACTACAACAAGGCAAAGAGCACACTCGACAATGTGGAGAATGCCGACGCCTACACCGACTACCTGAAGGCAGTGCTCGGAGCACGCACCAACAACACGTCGATGGTGACAACCAACCTCAAGAACGCCATCAGCAAACAGCCGTCGCTGGCGAAGAAGGCTGCAAGCGACCTTGAGTTCTCCAAGTACTTCACCAACTCGGCATTTGCCGCTCTGGTAAAGTAAGCAGGATATCACTTTAGAAGCACAGGGGCGGGAATCACAAACATTCCTGCCCCTTTCTTATGCCGTTATGTGCCAAATTCACTACCTTTGGCTCTGTCAACGTCCAGAAGCAGATGAAGAAAACATTATACCTACTGTTAGCAACACTACTGTTTGCAGCCTGCTCGGGCGGCAATGGTGACGATGCTGTCCTGAAGGGGAACATCGAAGGATTGGGTACCGACACCATATATGTGTATGGCGCCGACGGACTGTTCAGTCGTGTCGACACGATTGTCGCCGAAAGAGGACGCTTCGAGAAGAACATACAGGTCGACACACTGCTGCAGGTGTGGCTCTCGTTCAGCGACGGCACGCAGTATCCATTGTTCGTCAACAAGCGCGACCGCCTCGACATCGAAGGTTCTGCCAATCGGCTGGACCGACTGCAGGTCAGCGGCTCGGACGACAACGAACTGCTCACAGCCTTCCTGGCAGACACTACCAGCACTACAGTCGACCGGGTGGAAGACTTCGTCCGCAATAACCCCGCATCACCGGCAGGCATCTATCTGCTGCAACGCTTCGTGGCGTATTCCAATGCACCGGACGCAAACAAGATTGACGAGATAATCAATCTGATGGACGACCGCCTGCACGACTGGAACGCAGTGAAGAGACTTCAGGAGAAGGACGAATCCATCCTCCGGATTAAGGCGGGAACCTCTGCCCCATTCTTCCGCGCCAGCACGAAGAGTGGCAGCAAGACCCTGAACAGCTATAAGGACAAATATCTGCTGATGCACTTCTGGGCATCGTGGAATCAGGACAGCCGCGACGCCAACAAGGAATACCGACAGCTGTACGGTGCCAAACGCAAGGACCTGAACATCTTGGGCGTGTCGCTCGACATGGACAAGCGGGCATGGCAGGATGCCGTGCAGGTAGACTCGCTGGAATGGGACCAGACGTGCGACTACAAGGGATGGAACAACAACGCCGTGGTGCAGTATGCAGTGCGCCATCTGCCGTCGGACGTGCTCATTGCTCCCGACGGGAACATCATAGCCATAGATTTGCTGACGAGCCGCAACATTGAGGACAAGATAGACGAAGCCATAAAGGAAGAGAAGGAGAAAGACAAGTGACTGAACCCGACAACAAAGAAGACAGAAGGACCACGCTGACGAAGATCTACGGAGCAGCCATTCAGGGCATCGATGCTACACTGATCACCATCGAGGTCAGCAGCACGCGTGGCTGCATGTTCTACATGGTGGGACTGCCCGACTCTGCCGTCCGCGAGAGCCAGCAGCGCATACAGGCGGCCTTCAATTATCTCGGGATAAAGCAGCCACTCACGTCAATCACCGTAAACATGGCGCCTGCCGACATCCGCAAGGAAGGTTCGGCGTACGATCTGTCGATTGCCATCGGACTGCTCGGCGCCACCGGCATCATCAAGACCGACCATTTGGGCGAATACATGCTCATGGGCGAACTCGGTCTCGACGGCTCGCTGCAGCCGATAAAGGGAGCACTTCCCATCGCCATCAAAGCACGCGAGCTGGGCTTCAAGGGACTGATTCTGCCGGCGCAGAACGCCAAAGAGGCATCGGTAGTGAACAAGCTTGAGGTCTACGGTGCAGAGAATCTGAAGGATGTGGCGGATTTTCTCGACGACAAGGCTCCACTGCAGCAGACGACAACCAACACGCGCGAGGAGTTCTTTGCCCACCAGAACAATTTCGATCTGGACTTCGCGGACGTCAAGGGACAGGAGACCGCCAAGCGTGCACTCGAGATTGCAGCAGCGGGCAGTCACAACATCATCATGATTGGCAGTCCCGGCAGTGGCAAGTCCATGCTGGCAAAGCGGCTGCCGTCGATTCTGCCGCCGCTGTCGCTTGCCGAAAGTCTCGAAACGACGAAGATTCACTCTGTGGCAGGCAAGTTGGGCAAAGACGGAGGACTGATTTACTGCCGTCCGTTCCGCAATCCGCATCACACCATCTCGGCGGTGGCGATGATTGGCGGCGGCACTTATCCGCAGCCAGGAGAGATTAGTCTTGCCCACAACGGCATCCTCTTTCTCGACGAGCTGGCAGAGAACCGGCGTGAGACGCTTGAGGTGTTGCGTCAGCCGCTCGAGGACCGTGTTGTCACCATCTCGCGTGCCAAGTTCAGCGTGCAGTATCCAGCCAGCTTCATGCTCGTGGCTGCAATGAACCCGTGTCCCTGCGGCTACTACAATCACCCCACCCGACGGTGCGTGTGCACGCCAGGGCAGGTTCACAAATATCTCAATCGTGTGTCCGGTCCGCTGATGGACAGGTTCGACATACAGATTGAAGTGACGCCGGTGCCTTTCGAGAAAATCTCCGAGACCGCACAGCCGGAATCGAGCAGCGCCATACGCGAACGCGTCATCCGTGCCCGCAACATACAGGAAAAGCGGTTCAGCGGCATGGCTGACGTGCATTGCAACGCACAGATGACCAGCCGCATGATACGCGAATATGCCCAGCCTGACAGCGAAGGGCTCGAAATGCTCAGAAATGCCATGACGCGACTCAGCCTTTCCGCCCGTGCCTACGACAGAATACTCAAGGTGTCCCGCACGATTGCCGACCTCGAAGGCTCGCCCGACGTCAAGTATCAGCATATTGCCGAAGCCATAAACTACCGCAATCTCGACCGCGAGAACTGGGTAGAGTAAGGTCTTGCCGCTGCGCTGATGTTTGCTTCATTTGGAAATAAATCAGAGGAATCAAATGCATAATGCAATAGAGATATACAAATCTCCCGATGGCAGCATCCAACTCGATGTGAAGTTGGAGAACGACACTGTTTGGCTCACGCAAAGCCAAATGGCAGAATTGTTTGGACGTGACCGCACAGTGATAACACGTCATATAAACAACTGTTTTAAGGAAGGGGAACTGGACAAAAATATCACATGTGCAAAATTTGCACACGTGGGTACAGACGGCGATCAGTTCTACGAAACAGCAATGTATAATCTTGATGTGATTATCTCTGTTGGCTATCGTGTGAAATCTGTTCAGGGTACTCGGTTCCGCCAATGGGCCACTGCCATCCTCAAGCAATACCTCATTAAAGGTTACGCCATCAACCAGCAACGGCTCGACAACTACAACGAGCTGAAGGATGTGGTGAAACTCATGTCGCGTGCCATCACCTTGCAGCAGAGGGTGACGAAGGGAGAATACGAAGGCCTATTCAATGTCATCAGCGATTACGTATATGCACTCGACACGCTCGACCGATACGATTATCAGTCGCTTGGCATCAGTCGTACGACGAACGAAGAGCCATTCCACGCCACTTACGAAAACGCCATGCAGGCCATCAATGCTCTGAAGGAAAAGTTTGGAGGCTCACAGTGGTTTGCCAATGAGAAGGACGACAGTTTCAAGAGTAGTATCGGGCAAATTTACCAAACCTTTGGTGGAGAAGACCTTTATCCTTCTGTAGAAGAAAAGGCCGCAATGTTGCTCTATCTCGTCGTCAAGAACCACTCGTTCAGCGACGGCAACAAGCGCATTGCCGCCATGCTTTTCTTGTGGTTTCTCGACAAGAACGGCATCCTTTACGGCGAGGACGGACACAAGCGCATCGCCGACAACACCCTCGTTGCACTGACGCTGATGATTGCCGAAAGCCGCACTGAAGAGAAGGATGTGATGGTGAAAGTGGTGGTGAACTTGATTAATAAAGAAAACAAATGACACTTCACAACAATGATGGCATGCAGCCTTCCAGCTCCAGCAGTCTACGCTTTGTCTCCAGTCCGCCAGCAAATCCAGTC
>CAYXLA010000014.1:7200-20096 GCA_964465765.1 uncultured Bacteroidaceae bacterium
GCCTTCCAGCTCCAGCAGTCTACGCTTTGTCTCCAGTCCGCCAGCAAATCCAGTCAGGGTATTGTCGGACCCAATGACGCGGTGACACGGAATGATGATGCCAATGCCGTTGGCCCCGATGGCTTGCGCCACTGCACGTATGCCCCTGACGTTATCCACCCTGCGGGCAATGTCCATATATGTACGGACTTCACCGTACGGGATTTCGAGCAAGGCACTCCACACAGCCTTCTGAAAATCAGTGCCCACAGGATGCAGGGGAATGTCGAACACTCGGCGCGTGCCAGCAAAATATTCGTCGAGTTGCCGCTTCGTCTGTTCTATAACCTCCGACGGCTCTTCCTTGAAGACGGCATCCAGCAGCCGCAGGAGCCGCCGCTTGTTGCGCTCGGCACACGGCATACCGTTCCAGTCGCAGAGACACAGTTCCCCGTCCACCGATGCCAATACGAGTTCCCCGCATGGCGAATCATAATGCTGGATGTTGACAATCTGCTTCATAATATCGTTGGTTCATCATCTCAATCCCGTGATTTTACGTTCACAATCCCGCAGTTTTACAACCACAATCCCGCGCGTTCTGCAAATGTAGCAACGGCTTTCGAAACGCGCAAATCGGTGCAACTGAGGACGTACAACCACAAATCTGTGGACGTACAACCATAGAACCTGTGGACGTACAGCCATAGAACCCATGAACGTACGTCCACAGAACTGCCGATTTGGATATGTAACGGCAAAGCCCTACTTTTGCGCCACTGACGGCCGCAGACACTATGTCCGCGAGCCACACATGAAGCGATGAAAACCATACACATAGTGACACCGGTGAAAGACTCGATAGAGTCGTCCATGATGACGATAGACGCCATCATGGCTTCACACATCTCTACGCCCCACACCTACACCGTCTACAACGACTTCAGCACGCCGGAGAACACGGCCAGGCTGCAGGAGGCGGCACGGCAGAAGGGCTTCACGCTGGTGAACGTGGCAGACTTGACCTCGCATCCGTCGCCAAACTACCTGCTCGTGTTGCAGACATGCCGCCGGCAGGCACTGGCAGCCGATGCTGCACTGGTGCTCGTGGAGTCGGACGTCGTGGTTCAGCCAGACACCATACAGCGGCTCTACGACGAAGCCTCGTCAAGACCCGACTGCGGCATTGCGGCATCAGTGACGGTGGACGAACAGGGAGACATAAATTATCCCTACGGATACGCCCATGGACACGAGAACACCGTGCTCGACGTGAAGAAGCACTGCAGCTTCTGCTGCTCGCTGCTGACGCCCGGGCTGATGCAGGCAGTGGATTTCGACAATCTGGACAGCACGAAGAACTGGTTTGACGTGACCATCTCGCACTTGTCGCTGAAGGCGGGACTGCACAACTACCTCTTCACCTGCCTGCCCGTGGTGCACCGTCCGCATGCCAGCCGTCCGTGGAAGCAGCTGAAGTACAAGAATCCTCTGAAATACTATTGGCTGAAACTGACGCGTGGTCTCGACAAGATTTGACACGACGGGCAGAGGAAAAGGGAAAGACAATGACCGACAGACAACCGACAAACATACGGCTCAGCACACTGACCGTCAATCCGCAGTATGCTGACATGCGCGACTTCATCCTCCTGAGCATCAACAACTTTGCCGAGGGCGAACCGGTGTATGTCGGACGCAACGAGCTGAGACGCTTCTGCTGCGACGGACACGAATATGTGTTCAAATCGTTCCGCAAGCCCAACGCTGTGAACCGTCTGGTCTACGGTTTCTTGCGCTCGTCCAAGGCCGAACGCTCCTACCGCCACGCACTACTCATCAGCAACATCGGCATCGGCACTCCGGCTCCAGTAGCCTTCGCCGAGAGCCGCCACGGAATGTTGTTCGGCAACAGCTACTACATCTCCGCCGCTTCCGAATGCCGGCACACATACGACGACCTATTTCACGACGAGAAGTCCTATAGTGAAGAAGTGTGCCGCGAGGTTGGACGCATCACGGCTGTGATGCACAGCCACGGCTATGCCCATTTGGACTATGGGCGCGGCAATATCCTGTTCGGCAGCGTCAACGGACAGCTGCGCGTGGAGCTGGTGGACTTGAACCGTATGTATATAGGCGCACCGCTTGGCATGGATGCAGGGTGCCGCAACTTCGAACGGCTGCCTGCCACACCGCAAATGCACCGTTGGATGGCTGAAGAATATGCCAAGGCGCGCGGCTTTGACGTTGAGAAATGCTTCAATCTGATGCAACGCTACCGCAGCACACAGCCTGGCAAGATTGACGGAAAATACTGAGACAGTGCACAATCCATGAACGTAGAGACAATGAAAGTAATCGCTGTCGTCGTGACCTACAACCGCTTCAGCCTGTTGCAGCGGACCGTGGACTGTCTGAAGCGCCAGAGCCGCAGTGTAGACGGCATTGTCGTCGTCGACAACGGATGCACCGACGGCACGGCAGCATGGCTCGACAGTCAGACTGGTCTGCACGTCGTGCATCAAAACAACGAAGGTGGGTCGGGCGGTTTCTTCACCGGAATGAAACGCGCGTTCGACATGGACGCCGACTGGATATGGTGCATGGACGACGATGTATTTCCGCGTGCCGACTGCTTGGAGCACCTGCTGCAACACGTCGATGACGATACTCGCTGCGGCATCATGGCACCACGGCGGCTGCTCGGCGGACAGGTCTACACCAACGACTTCTGCCGCTACAATCTCAGCAATCCTTTCGCCTCGATGTATCAGGAAAAGCTGAAGCGTCGTGGCGCTGTCTGTGAACCCGTCGATATAGCAGGAACAGCGTTCGAGGGCATGTTCGTGAAGCGAGCTGTCGTAGCCGGCATCGGACTGCCGGAAAAGGGGCTGTTCATCTTCTGCGACGACACCGACTATTGTCTGCGTGCAGTGCAGTCGGGCTTCACCATACGCTACATTCCCGACGCACTGATGGACAAGGAGCAGTTCTTCCTCGACGCCTCATGGACGGAGCGCAACCGCAAGAAGAAGTGGAAGCGGTTCTACCAAGTGCGCAACTCCACATTCCTCAGCCACAAGTACGGCAACAATGTAGCTGTACGTTATCTGCGTGGCTTTATCTGCGTCGCAGGCTACATCCTCACCGCTCTTGCGACCGCTCCTTTCAGTCGGGCATATTCGTTTGCCGACATTCCACTGTTCTGGCGGGCATACCGCGACGGATTGAACCACCGTCTGGGCATCATCAAGTCGAACGCGTAGCTCCCTACGGCCGTACACACTAAAAAAAACAGAAGGGATGCTGCTCACGCAGCGTCCCTCCCCAATAATTAAGTTAGTCCGTCTGTCAGCGGTCGGGCAACTTCACAGCCTCCCTTCCATATATAAAGTACACTAACTATATTATGTTTAAAGCAAATGAAAATGTTATTCTCTACTCTTTGATTGTCGCTCTTTTCTCTACTATTTCAATATTGGTCAGGCTGTCGGCCTTCTGCTTCACGGCATCGTCGGCAATGTCTGTTCCCGCACTGCCGCCCAATGCGACAGACGGTGCTGACACCTGATTGCTCACAGAATCGGTAATCTCCATCACGTCGGGACCACCGTTCACCAGCGAGCGTTGCATCAGATTGCCCACGAGCAGTACGACTGCTATGGCTGCTGCAGCCTTGAACATCGGACTCAGCTTGCGCACGATGCTTCGCTTGCCAGCCTTCACCACCACTGCTGCTGACGGCTTCCGTTCCATCGTCTCAATCTTGGCAAGCACGCGGCTGTCGAAGTCGTCGCTGAGACGTGCTTCCGACATCTGCTTCTGCCATGCGAAGAGGCTGCGGTAGCGGCGCAAGTGCTCGGGCACAGCCTCAGCCGGCTGGCTGAAGTAGTCGCGCAGTTGGCGTTCTTCATCGCGGCTGGTCTGGCATTGCCAGTAGCGCTGCAACAGTTGTTCTATATATTCAGAGTCCATAGTTCTCAATATCTGTCAATTCTTGGCGCACCTTCTGCCTTGCACGGAAGAGGTTCACCTTCACCTGATCTTCGCTGATGCCGAGTGCCGAGGCAATCTCCTGATAGCTCTTGCCCTCAACGTCCCTGAGCACAAGCACCTCCCGCTGTTTCTGTGGGAGAGCACCGATGAGGCGTCGTACAATGTCCGCCTGTTCTGTGCTGACCAGTGCACTAAAGGGATCGGAAGCTGCCGTTGCGTTGCTGTCTGCCACCGAAACCAAGTCGTCTGTCAACGTCACGTTTCGTGTCTCTGCCTTGCGAATCCAGTCCACCGACAGATTGCGTGCCACAGCTGTGCACCATGCTTCCACAGACTCCATCTCCTGCCACTCTGAGCGTTGGCTCCATGCGCGTAGAAGCGTCTCTTGAACAATGTCCTCCGCCTCGGTCGCGTTCAGCGTTATGCCGAGTGCCAGACGGAAGAGCTTGTCCTTGAGAGGCAGAATGTCTCTGCTGAAGTCCGTTTCTTTCATCTCTTCATAAGTAAAGACGGATGAAGGCCGTAAATGTTACACCGGAAGTAAGATTTTTTTTCGTTTTTATCGGACAACGGCTGTTCCTGCCGTGGGGCTGACGGCCTTTGCCGATGTGATGACAACGCGGCTAACGCCTGCGTCGAGTGCCTGGAAGGCGTTCTGCAGCTTTGGAATCATGCCGCCCTGAATGATGCCTTGTGCCACAAGTTCCTCGAAGCGGCTGCGGTCTATCTGCGGAATCAGTGTCGACTCGTCGGCTTCGTCCATCAGCAGTCCTGCCTTCTCGAAGCAGAATATCAGCGTCACGTCAAACAGACGCGCCAGGGCTTTCGCCACTTCGCCGGCAATGGTGTCGGCATTTGTGTTCAACATGTGTCCCTGTCCATCGTGTGTCAGCGGAGCCACTACGGGCACCACGCCTTGTCCGATGAGTTGTGCGAGCAGCTCTGCATTGACCTGCTCGACATCGCCCACAAAACCATAGTCAATGCCGTTCTTCACGGGACGCTTGACGGAGCGTATCAGGTTCATGTCGGCTCCCGTCAGTCCCAAAGCGTTCACGCCGCGTTCCTGAAGTCGTGCCACGATGTTCTTGTTCACCAGTCCGCCGTAGACCATCGTGACAACCTGAAGCATCGGCGCGTCGGTGATGCGACGTCCGTCGACCATGTGGCTCTCGATTCCGAGCTGTGATGCCATCTTTGTGGCGGAGCGTCCGCCGCCGTGCACCAGCACCTTGTGGCCGTCGATGCCGGTGAAGTCGTCAAGCAGGTGCAGCAGCGAGTCTTCCTCTTCGACAATCTTGCCGCCTACCTTTACCAGTGTGAGTCGTTCCTTTTCCATATTGCTTTATATGTATGCGTTTGCCCGCCGCTCACTCCAGATAGGTGTAGCCATAGAGGCCGGAGCGGTAGTTGGCAAGAAATTCCTTGCCTTCTTCGAGCGTTATTCTTCCCTCGTTGACCGACTTCGTGACCCAAGTCTCCAGCTTGCGCACCATCTTCTTCGCGTCCCAGTCGGCATAGTCGAGCACATCCTGCACCGTCTCGCCCTCGATGGTCTGGTCGATGCTGTAGCTGTCGCCGTCGACCGAAATGTGCACGGCACTGGTGTCGCCGAACAGATTGTGCAGGTCGCCCAATATCTCCTGATAAGCTCCGACGAGGAATATGCCTATGTAGTAAGGCTCACCGGCTTTCATGGTGTGCACCGGCAGGCTGTTGGTGATGCCGTTGTTGACGATGTAGCTCGAAATCTTGCCGTCGCTGTCGCAGGTTATGTCCTGCAGTGTCGCCTGGCGTTCGGGACGTTCGTCGAGTCGTTGCAGCGGCACGATGGGGAACACCTGGTCCACGCCCCATGAGTCGGGAAGCGACTGGAACAGGGAGAAGTTGCAGAAGTACTTGTCGGCAAGCAGCTTGTTAACGCTCTGCAGCTCTTCGGGCACGCGCTTCATGTGCTTCGCCACCTGATTTATCTCGCGTGTCACGCTCCAGAACAGCTTCTCTATCTGTGCACGTGTGCGCAGGTCAATCATGCCGTGACTGAAGAGCGACAGTGTTTCGTCGCGAATCTGCTGTGCGTCGTGCCAGTTCTCAAGTGCGCTGCGCTGGTTTATGTTGTCCCATATTTCATACAGGTCTTTCACAAGCTGGTGGTCGTCTTCGCCCACTTCCCATTCTTCCGGCATCTCGGGCAACGATGCATTTTCGAGCACCTCGATGACCAGTACGGAGTGATGCGCTGCAATGGAGCGTCCGCTCTCGGTGATGATGCATGGATGAGGCAGCTTGTTCTTGTCGGCAGCCTCCATGATCTGATACATCACGTCGTTGACGTACTCCTGCATGGAGTAATTCACCGACGATTCGCTGTTGGCCGATCGTGTGCCGTCGTAGTCGACGCCCATGCCGCCGCCACAGTCGACAAACTCGATGTGGAAGCCCATGTTGTAGAGCTGCACGTAGAACTGCGAAGCTTCGCGTATGGCGGTCTTTATGTGGCGAATGTTCGTGACCTGACTGCCGATGTGGAAGTGAATCAGCTTGAGGCAGTCTGCCAAGTTCTTCTGATTAAGCATGTCGAGACATTCCAGCAACTCACTGCTCGTCAGTCCGAACTTGCTGGCATCGCCGCCCGAGTCTTCCCACTTGCCCGAGCCGGACGCTCCGAGCTTTATGCGCACGCCAATGTTCGGCCGTATGTGCAGACGCTCGGCAATGTCGGCAATGAGCTGCAGCTCGTTCATCTTCTCCACGACCAGGTATATGCGCTTGCCCATCTTCTGCGCCAGCAGTGCCAGTTCGATGTACGAGGCATCCTTGTATCCGTTGCATATTATCAGGCAGTCGTTGTCGGGCTTCACCGCCAGCACGGCATGCAGCTCCGGCTTCGAGCCAGCCTCCAGTCCGAGGTTGAACTTCTGTCCGTGGCTGACAATCTCTTCCACCACGGGGTGCATCTGGTTGACCTTTATTGGGTAGACCGAATAGCACTTGCCCTTATATCCGTATTCGCGCGAAGCGTTCTCGTAGCAGGTCGACATACGTTCTATGCGGTTGTCGAGGATGTCGGGGAAGCGGAGCAATACCGGTGCCGTCAGGTCGCGCAGTGCCAGTTCGTCCATCACTTCGCGCAGGTCCACTTCTACGCCGTTCTTCTTCGGCGTGACGACCATATGTCCCTTGTCATTTATGCTGAAATACGACACGCCCCATCCTTTGATGTTGTAGAGCTCCTCGGAATCTTCAATACGCCACTTTCTCATTTCGCGGTAATATCACGGTATTAATGTCAAACTTAAAACTTTGGTGGGCAAAATTAGCTAAAATATCGGTCTTGCGGCATCATTCTCATCTATTTGCGCCATTTGACGTATCTTTGTGCGAACAAAACCGATTGTTTATGCAGTACAATGTAGAGATTTGTGCCAATTCGGCAGAGAGTGCCGCCAATGCCCAACTTGGCGGTGCCTGCAGAGTGGAGTTGTGTGCCGGAATGCCCGAAGGCGGCACCACCCCGTCGTACGGAGAGATTTGGGCAGCCCGCCGATTGCTCAACGTCACGCGGCTTAACGTCATTATTCGTCCGCGCAGCGGCGACTTCATGTATTCACCGCTCGAGCTCGACATCATGGAGCACGACATCTCGATGGCGAAGATGGCAGGAGCCGACGGCGTAGTGTTCGGCTGTCTCGATGCCGACGGACATGTGGACATGAGTGCCATGCAGAGGCTCATGACGGCAGCCAGCGGCATCAGCGTCACTTTCCATCGTGCGTTCGACATGTGTGCCGACCCCTTCGAGGCTTTGGAGCAAATCGTCTCCCTCGGGTGCGACCGCATCCTGACGTCAGGACAGCAGCCCACAGCCGCCGAAGGGACAGCCCTGCTACGTGAGCTTGTCTCGAAAGCAGCAGGACGCATCAGCATAATGCCGGGCTGTGGCATAACGCCGCAGAACATCGCCACCATTGCCCGCGACAGCGGAGCCGCGGAGTTCCATCTGTCGGCACGCACCACCGTGCCCAGCGGCATGAAGTTCCGCAACCAGCAGGTGTCTATGGGAGGCACGGTGACAATCGACGAATACAGCCGCAGCATCACCAGCACCGAAACAGTGCGTGCGGCATTGCAGCAGCTACAGGCGTTGGAGAATTAAAGGAGCGTTATGAACGTTCGGAGCGTAGTAGAATTCGAGCATTCTAACGTTCGGAGCATTAAAACGTTCGAACGTTCGGAGCATTTATGAGCGCGGCGCGTTGTCCGGAGCCGTGCCTTCCGGAGCGATGCCGAGCAAGTCGGTCAGACCCTGCACCGAATCACTGACCTGCTGTCGGCTTTCCAGATGGTCGCTGCTGAACACGTATTGCGCCTTCGTGTAGAAAGCCTCGCGTGCCGCCACCGACTGGTGGATGAAGTCGCGCAGCTCGTCGTCGGTCTTGCCGGCGATGATGGGACGCGGCGTGTGCGAGATGCGCAGACGGCGGAACAGGACATCGTCGGCAGCCTTCAGGTAGACCGTGCGCCCGTGGCTGTTCATGTAGTCCATGTTGTCGAAGAAGCACGGAGTGCCGCCGCCACACGAGATGATGGTGTCCTCAAACTCCCCTACCTCTTGCAGCATGTTGCGCTCCAGCTGTCGGAAGCCGTCCTCGCCGCGTTCCTCGAAAATCTTGCTGATGCTCTTGTGGAAACGGTTCTCTATGTACCAGTCCAGGTCGATAAACTCCATGCCTGTCTTGCGGGCAATGGCGCGTCCCAGCGTGGTCTTGCCTGTCCCCATATATCCAATCAGAAATACCGGTGTCATGTCTCTTTTGCTTTGGCTGTCGAATAACAGATCTGTTTGTTGCAGCGCCAAAGGTAAGCATATTATTTCTTACTTTTGCGCCAAAAGCACCGCGAGGAGACCGCATGAAACAGAAATACTACGTCGTATGGGTCGGCAGAGACACCGGCATATTCCACACTTGGGACGAATGCAAGGCTAACGTCCAGGGCTACAAGGGCGCGAAGTACAAGGCGTTCGACACCGAGGACGAGGCCCGTGCAGCCTTCTGCGACGAGGACTATCTGTCGACTCACGCCAAGCCCCAGACAACCACGCGCGTTCACCGCAGTACGGTGAAATCTGTAGAAGCAGCGTCTTCCTATCAGCCCGACAGTCTGGCTGTCGATGCTGCCTGCAGCGGCAACCCTGGTCCCATGGAGTACCGCGGCGTCTACGTGGCAACAGGCAGGGAGGTGTTCCACTACGGTCCGGTGTTCGGCACCAACAACATCGGCGAATTTCTTGCCATCGTCCACGGCCTCGCACTGCTCAAGCAGAAAGGGCTCTCCATGCCCATCTACAGCGACAGCCGCAACGCACAGTTGTGGATTCGGCAGAAGAAGTGCAAGACCAAACTCGAGCGCAATGCCCGCACCGAACAGCTCTTCCAGATGATTGAGCGTGCCGAGAAATGGCTGCACGACAACACCTACGACACCACTATCCTCAAGTGGGACACCCGCCGTTGGGGCGAGATTCCTGCCGACTTTGGCCGCAAGTAGCAGCAGCAGTTGCAGAGGAAAGATTTTCGACAATCTGCCACCGACCGCAGCGTGTCAGAGCAACTATGTAGCCGTTCAGAGCGACTGCATGTCGTTGAGCCGCTTATAGTATCCGCCCATCTTCAGCAGTTCCTCGTGCTTTCCGCGCTCCACAATCTGTCCTTCGTGCAGCACGCAGATCTCATCGGCATTGCGAATAGTGCTCAGACGGTGCGCTATTGCGATGGTGGTACGCGTCTTCATCAGCCGCTCCAGCGCCTCCTGCACCAGTCGCTCCGACTCCGTGTCGAGTGCCGACGTCGCCTCGTCCAGGATGAGTATGGGCGGATTCTTCAGTATGGCACGCGCAATGCTGATGCGCTGGCGCTGTCCGCCCGACAGCTTGCCGCCACGGTCGCCGATATTGGTGTCGTAGCCCTTCTCCGTCGCCATTATGAAGTCGTGTGCATTGGCAATCTTCGCAGCCTCAATCACCTGCTCGCGTGTGGCGTTCTCCACGCCGAAGGCAATGTTGTTGAAGAAGGTGTCGTTAAACAGAATAGCCTCCTGGTTGACGTTGCCAATCAGCCCGCGCAGCTCGCGTATGCTGGCATCGCGGATGTCGGTGCCGTCGATGGTGATGCTGCCGCTACTGATGTCGTGATAGCGCGGCAGCAGGTCCACCAGCGTCGACTTGCCCGAGCCCGACTGTCCCACCAGTGCAATGGTCTTGCCCTTCTCCACCGTCAGGTCGATGTGCTTCAGCACCTCGTGTGTACCGTCGTAGCTGAAGCTGACGTCGTGATACTCAATTCTGTCGTTCAGTCCGCCCAGCGCCTTTGGCTGTGCCGCCTCCTTGATGTTGTTCTCCGCCAGCAGAATCTTGTCGATGCGCTCCATCGAAGCCAGTCCCTTGGGGATGTTGTAGCTTGCCTTCGAGAACTCCTTCAGCGGGTTTATGATGCTGTAGAGAATCACCATGTAGAAGATGAATGTCGGAGCGTCTATCGACGACCGCTCGCCAAGAATCAGCAGTCCGCCAAACCACAACACTATGACAATCAGTATGGTGCCCAGAAATTCGCTCATCGGATGCGCCAGCGCCTGCCGTATCGCCACCTTGCCCGAGGCAGCACGCACCTCGTTGCATATCCGGTTGTAGCGTTCCACCATCTTGTCCTCGGCGATGAATGCCTTGATGATGCGCAGTCCGCCCAGCGTCTCCTCCAGCTGCGACATCGAGTCGCTCCACAGGTTCTGCGCGTACAGCGACTGCCGCTTCAGCGTCTTGCCCACTTTGCCCATCACCCACGCCATGCCGGGCAGCACCAGCACGGTGAAGAGCGTCAGCTGCCAGCTGGTGACAATCAGCGTCGCGAAGTAGAAGGCAATGAGTATGGGGTTCTTCACCAGCATGTCCAGCGAGCTGGTCACCGACGTCTCAATCTCGTTAACGTCGCCGCTCATGCGTGCAATGATGTCGCCCTTGCGCTCCTCCGAGAAGAACGCCAGCGGCAGCTGCGTAATCTTGCGATACACCTTCACGCGCAGGTCGCGCACCACGCCCGTACGCAGCGGCACCATCACCGCCGTCGACCCGAAGTAGCACCCCGTCTTCAGCAGCGTCATCACCGCCAGGAACAGGCCCAGCAGCAACAACGTCGTCGAGGCGCCAAACAGCTGCATCAGCTGCGTCGTGTAGTAGTAGAAGTTGTTCACAGCCACCTCGCGCAAGCCGTCACTCCCCCACTCCATGTACGTGTACTCCTGTCCGCCGCTGGTGTTGAACAGGATGTTCAGCATCGGGATAATCAGCGTGAACGAGAAGACGTTGAACACTGCCGACAGCACGTTCAGCACTACGGCCCAGCAGACGTACCTCTTGTACGGACTGACAAACCGCTTGAGCAAAAGCATGAATTCCTTCATGTGATATTTCTACTATTTATTTTGGTCTTGTTTTCCTGTTCTTGGCATTCCACCGCCAAAGGTAAGCAAAAATCAGGGGAATTTTCTCTACCTTTGACTTCCGATATGAATACGGCATACGATTATCTCATTGTCGGCTCCGGACTCTTCGGAGCCACCGTTGCCTGGAAGGCACGTCAGGCAGGCAAGAAGTGCCTTGTCATCGACAAGCGTCCGCACACCGGCGGCAACACCTATTGCGACACCATCGCGGGCATACACGTCCACAAGTACGGCGCACACATCTTCCACACCTCCGACCGGCGCGTGTGGGACTTCGTCAACTCGCTCGTCGATTTCAACCGCTACACCAACTCGCCCGTGGCTCTCTGGCACGGACAGCTCTACAACCTGCCGTTCAACATGAACACCTTCCACCAGATGTGGGGCGTCACCACGCCCGACGAAGCCCGCCGGCACATCGACCGGCAGCGTGCCGAGGTCACGGCGCAGCTGGCAGGACGCGAGCCCGCCAACCTCGAGGAGCAGGCACTCATGCTCGTGGGCCGCGACATCTACGAACGCCTCATCAAGGGCTACACCGAGAAGCAGTGGGGACGTCCCTGCACACAGCTGCCGCCATTCATCATCAAGCGCCTCCCCGTGCGCCTCGTCTACGACAACAACTACTTCAACGACCTCTATCAGGGCATACCCTGCGGCGGCTACAACGAGCTGACAGCCCGTCTGCTCCAGGACACCGAGGTCCGCACCTCCACCGACTACTTCGCCGACCGCAGCCACTGGAACACCGTGGCGCGCAAGGTCGTCTTCACCGGACAGATCGACGAGTTCTTCGACTACCGCTTCGGCCACCTGCAGTATCGCACCGTGCGCTTCGAGCACGAGGTAAAGTCCGTGCCCAACTACCAGGGCAATGCCGTCGTCAACTACACCGACAGCCAGACGCCCTACACGCGCGTCATCGAGCACAAGCACTTCGAGACCTTCGGCGACGCCGTCTACCAGAACCCCTGCACCGTCGTCAGCCGCGAATACTCCACCGAGTGGAAGCCCGGCATGGAGCCCTACTACCCCATCAACGACCTGCAGAACAACGCCCTCGCCGACCGCTACCGCCAGCTCGCAGCGCAGCAGCCCGACGTCATCTTCGGCGGACGCCTCGCCGAATACCGCTACTACGACATGGCTCCCGTCATCGCCCGCGCCCTGGAAATCGATGTGTGAACATTAAAAAGCCTCGATAACGTGAAGCGTGAAGCGTGAAGTGTGAAGCGTTAATGGCAGTCAGAGGACGTGGTGCCTCGAAGAGGTACATTAACGTGAAGTGTGAAGCGTGAAGTGTGAAGCGTTAATGGCAGTCAGAGGACGTGGTGCCTCGATAACGTGAAGCGTGAAGCGTGCAGCGTGATGCGTGACAGATATAGAGGACGGAAAGCCTTTCCTAAATCCTTCCCTAA
>CAYXLA010000015.1:0-20089 GCA_964465765.1 uncultured Bacteroidaceae bacterium
ATTAGTACCAGCGGATGTTGCTCTGCGTCTGACTGCGTTGGTTCCACTTCAGGTCCTGAAGGATGCTGGCTGTGGCACGGATGGTGAAGTTATAGTACTTGATGACACCGAATGGCGAGATGGCAGCAGTCATGGTGAAGCAGTGCAGGTCGCGCGATACGTTGAATGCTGTCTGTACAACCTTCTTTGAATCGAAGTCGTAGCCGGTATTAAAGTTGATGGCCCAACGGTTTGAGAGCTTGACGTTACCGTTGATGTTCAGCGCATTCAGCTTAACCTTGTAAGGATAGCGCATCGACTTGGTGTTGATGGGCTTGGTGCGGTCCTCGGAGATGTTGAAGCCCGTGCTGATGTTGACAGACCAAGGGATGCTGAACTTCTGATATCCGTCGGCATCGGTCTCTGCCTGCACCTTCTCTTTCTCGCGCGGCTGTCCGTTGTTGGCACTCCTCTCCTGATTTTCGTTATTGTTACTGTTCTCTGTTTTAGATTCATCTGATGTGTCATCGTCCTTATTTCCGCCGAAGAGTCCGAGCAGTTTCTTGAACGACTGATTGTTGAGAGTGTAGCTGAAGGACGTACCGTAGCCTTGGAAACGTCCGAAGCGTCCGTAGGACCACTCCGTGCGATTGCCCACGACAACATTGCCATTCTTGTCGAATTCGTAAGCATAAGTGGCGAACGAGGAGCTCATACTGAACGTGTAGTTCTTGCTAAGCTTCAGACGGAGGGTGACGGCAAGGTCGCTCCACTGGTGCGTTTGCGCCGCCATGTTATAGGAGATACTGGCTCCGAGTTCGTCGATGAGGCTGACTTTGCGTATGGAGTCGTTCTTGTCGTGATACTTCATCTCGAGGTTGTTTGACACGCTGAATGAGACCATGCCCGACTTTCCCGACCCTGGAACGCCGAAAGCTCCAGATGAATAAGGTGAATAGGTCACGGTATCGCGCGTGCCATCCGAACGGTCGCGATAGTAAGAAGCATAGTATCCATAGCGCGAAGAGCCGAAGTCGGGAGCTGCACTAAGCGAGACGGTAGGCGTAATGATGTGGCGGATCTGTATCTGCTTCTTCTTCATGAAGACGGGAGTGTACATTCCGTAGATCTTAGTGCTGATGCCGAGGCTGGCGTTGTAGTTGTAGACGCGATGGAAGCCATAGATGGTGTCGGTGTAGACCTCACGCGAAGCGACAGGGTCCCAGTCGCGCATAACCTTCTTGGTGTACCAACGCTCGGTGTAGTTGAACGTCGGCGTCAAGTTAAAGTACTTGAACAGCGTGAACGTTGCACTGACAGGAATCTGGTGTTGCGCTCCGTTGTTCCAGTCTTTTATCAGGTTCTTCTTGAAGATGAGGTTGTCCTTAGTGGTTATGCTGTTGGTGAAACGGCCGCTGTAGCGCAGCGAAATCTTCTCATACCATCGTTCATTGCCCACAGCATGCTTGCGCTTGAAGGGGAAGATGGTGCTCAGTGCGATGTTGATGTCAGGCAGAGTAATCGATACAGACGAGTCGCGCGTTGTCTGCGCAATGTTCGTAGTGGCAGAAATGGTGAGTTTCTGGTCGGGGAACGAGCGCGAATAACTTATACTCGAGGTCTTGGTGTTCTGTGCACGTGCCTGTGCATTGTACAGATTGCCGATGTTCTTCTGCTCGTAGCTACTCGTAGCGAAGTTCACGCTGGCAGAGAACGTGGTGTTGGGATTGGCCTTGGCATCCTGACGGTGCGACCAGACAATCTTGAAGTCTTTTGCCACAGAATAGTCGGGCAATCCTTTGTCGCCAGTCTTAGTGACCTGATAGCTGGCTTGCAACGTTCCAGAGTACTTGTAGCGGCGGTTATAGTTGGAGATGGCGTTCAGCGCCCACGACCCTTTGGTGAAGATGTCGCCACGAACAGCCAGGTCCATCTTGTCGCTTATGGCGAAATAGTAGCCGCCGTCGGTCAGTCCGAAGCCTCGGGTTGAGTCGTCCATATATGTCGGCATGAGGAATCCTGACGAGTAGGAGCTGCTAAACGGGAAGAAGAAGAACGGAACGGCGATGGGCAGAGGCACATCTTCGACCACCAGATAGGCAGGACCGGTCACGACATTCTTCTTTGGGCGCACCTTGGCATAGGTCATCTGCAGGTAGAAGTGCGGATGATCGTGGTTGCTGCAGGTGGTATAGATACCGTTGCGCAGGTAGACATCGTCGTTGGCATCCTTCTTGGCATTGCGTCCGATGACGTATCCTTCGCCCTGTTGCGTCACTATGTTGCTGATTATGCCCTTCTTGCTGTTGAAGTTGTAGCGGATATTGTTTGTCTCGTACGGCGTTTGTCCTTCGGTGAACACGGGCGTTCCGCGAAGGTTTCCGATGGAATCTTCCACGCCGTGGGCATAGACGGTGCTGCTGTCCATGTTCATCGAGATGACGTCGGCGGTGAGTTCAATCTGCTGATAGTTGACCTTTCCTTCGCCGAAGAGGTCGGCATAGCCGCCTTGAGTGAACATTATGGAGTCTGTGGCCTCGTAGGTGACAGGAGCGTCGAGTGTGGTACGGCGCGTGGAATCGGCTGATAAAGAGTCCGTTGCCAGCGAATCGGCAGCAACGGAACCATCACGTTGCACCGGCGGCTCTGGCACGCGCTGCGTCCTGCGCCGCTGAGCCTGCGCATTGTCTGCAACGAGCAGCAACAGCAGAACCGCAAGTAATGATATGATGTTTCTACTCTTCAAACTGTTATGAACCGGCATCTTCTCGGGCGGCAGTCTATGTCCGCACACGAGCCACAAAGGTACGCATTTAATGCGTCACGGCCCGTAGATTAAAAGAATTTTAAGACTAAAGGTGGGTTCTATAGGAACATCCGGCACCAGCCGTCGAACCTCAAGAGGCCATCCTGTCCGAACTTCTCCAGACTGCGGCGTGCCTCCTCCACGGTCTTCTCGCGGTCGAGATGGGTCTTCGAATAGAACTTGTCGGCAAAGCAGACGAGCTGTTCCTCAAGGCTGACTGGCAGCAAGTCGCGATGCGGCACGGGCAATCCTTGAGCAATAATGTCCTGAAGCGAGAGTCCTGCTCCCGTATGACGTTCGCACACCAGTGCATGACGCGGATATCCGTCGGCACGCATAAGCTCCGCTCCTATCGTGCCGTGACAGATGTAAGGTTCCGTGCCATGGCAACAGATGCCAGGAGCATTGGTGCGGAAGATGCCAATGTCGTGGAGCATAGCCGCTTCGCTGACGAACTGCAGGTCTATATTGAGTTCCGGATGGCGGCGTGCCAGCTCCAATGCTTTGTCGCGGACGCTGGTGCTGTGGACCAGCAGAATGTTTCGCAGCTCGTCGTCGGCAGGATAATACTTGTCTATCTCTGTGTATGGGAATGTTGTCTCCATGCTTCTCTTTTGTCTTCTCTGGATGGTGGCGCTACAAACCCGTGGTTTGCGGCACATAATCCAGTGGTTTTGCACGCGTAAACCCGCGGATTTCGATGTCTAATCCCGTGGAATTTGATGTCTAATCCCGTGGAGTTCGGCGTCCAACCCCGTGGCTTCCGTTGCCTGATGCGCCGCAAAGATACGAAGGAGCCTCATATATTCAATTAAATTCAACTACCTTTGCACCGATGAAAGACCCTCTACCCATGGCACGAACGACAGACAGGCACATCGGATTCATCGGCACTGCAGTGCTGCTGACCGTGTTGTTGCTGTGCTTCAGCACAGGCATCAGTGCACAGAGTTTCACCGTGGTGATTGATGCCGGACACGGCGGACACGACCCTGGGGCTGTGGGACGGACATCGAAAGAGAAGGACATAAACCTGAGCGTGGCGCTAAAGGTGGGACGACTGATTGAGAAGGAATGCAAGGACGTGAAGGTCATCTACACACGCAAGACCGATGTCTTCGTGAAGCTGGACCGACGCGCACAGATTGCCAATGACGCAAAGGCGGATCTGTTCATCTCGATACACACGAACTCGTTGGCGAAGAACACAACGGCGCAGGGAGCATCGACATGGACGCTGGGTTTGGCAAAGTCAGACGACAATCTGGAGGTGGCGAAGCGCGAGAACTCGGTCATCCTCTATGAGGACGACTACAAGACACGCTATGCCGACTTCGACCCAAACTCGTCGGAGTCGTACATAATCTTCGAGTTCATGCAGGACAGATATATGTCGCAGAGCGTCAGACTGGCATCGCTGATGCAGAAGCAGTTCAAGAACACAGGCCACCGCATAGACAATGGCGTGCACCAGGCAGGCTTTCTGGTGCTGAAAGCCAGTGCCATGCCAAGCATATTGGTGGAGCTTGGCTTCATCTCCACACCTGCTGAGGAACGCTATCTGAATACGGCGAAAGGACAGGACACGCTGGCAGACTGCATCTTCCGTGCGTTTCAGGAGTACCACAACGGACAAGTGGGACGCTCCGACGCAGCAAACGGCAACAACAAACAGCCGGCAGCACAACCGGAAAACAAGGCTCAGCCTGCAGAAAGGAAGTCAGAGACAACAGAGAAAATGGCTCAACCGGCAGAAAGGAAAACTGAAACAACTGAAAGGAAGGCTCAATCTTCAGATAATAAGACCCAGTCTGAAGGACGAAAGACCGAGACTAAAGCAAGCAACGCTCCAGCAGACAAGCCCGTGTTCAAGATACAGTTCCTGACGTCGTCGCGACAGCTAAAGGACAACGACAGCCGGCTAAAAGGACTCGGAACAGTGGAGCACTACGTGGAGAACGGCATATACAAATACACCTGCGGAGCATCGACCGACTACAATCAGGTGAGACGCAAGTACCGCGAAGTGACGCAGAAATACAAGGACGCATTCATCATAGCCTTCCGAGGCAGTGAAAAGATAAACGTGAACGACGCAATAAAAGAATTCAAGAACAACAGGTAACACCATATTATATATATAGAAGGAATCATCATGAAGATAAACAAGGAAGTAAAGGTCGGACTGACGGGCATCGCAGTCTTGTTCATACTCATCTATGGCATAAACTATCTCAAGGGCGTAGACATCTTCAAGTCGAGCAGCTACATGTACGTCCGTTTCCAGAGCATCAGCGGGCTGGCAAAGTCGAGCCCGATATATGCTGACGGCTACAAGGTGGGAACGGTCAGCAATCTGATTTACGACTACAGCCGTCCGGGGAACGTAATCGTAGAGATTGACATCGACCCGAATCTGCGCGTGCCTAAGGGAAGCTCTGCCGAAATAACGTCGGACATGCTGGGAGCAGTGCGCATGTCGTTGCTGCTTGCCGACAATCCGCAGGAGAGCTACAACGCTGGCGACACCATTCCAGGACACGTCAATGGCGGAGCATTGAGCGAAGCAGCCGAGATGCTGCCGAAGCTCGAGCAGATGCTGCCCAAACTCGACTCCATCATGGCATCGCTGAATACGCTTCTTGCCGATCCTGCCATTGCAGCAACACTGCATAACGTGGAGAATCTGACGGCAAGCCTCAACGCCAACAGCCGACAGATTGAAGGATTGCTGCGCAACGACATGCCGCGACTGACGGCAAAGATGGATACCATCGGGTCTAATCTTGCTGCCATCACGGGCAACTTGAAGCAAGTTGACTATGCTGCGACAATGGAAGAGATAGATGCAACGCTGACTAACGTGAAGCAACTGACTGACCGTCTGCAGCAGAGCGACAACACCGTGGGACTGCTGCTCAACGATCCAACGCTCTACAACAACCTTTCGGCAACAGCTGCTAATGCTGCAACGCTGCTCAACGACTTGAAGCAACACCCGAAGCGCTACGTCCACTTCTCGCTGTTCGGCCGCAAGGACAAGTCGACCGATAAGGAGTGAAAGCAGCAGACGGCTGAACACGATAGGTGTCGCGACAGAAAAGCTGGATAGAAGCACTTATTTGGAATTCTTACAAATAAGTGCGTTCGCCGTCCGCCCTTGCCCTTGGGACTTTACAAGCCCTCAATGGACACGCCAAAAGCGTTTTATCGTTTGTCGGCCAACGTACCGAACCAAAGCACGGCAGCAGGCGTAAGCACTTAAAGCACAAAGCATTCGACAAAAGCAACAGCAAAATTAGACCCCGAAGAACAAGGCTTTCGTAAACGATTGAGGTTTAAGACCTTGTAGCAGCCGCATTTTTTGCAAACAAAAAGCAAGATTGTTTATCAAGAAAAAGATTCTCAATTTTGCGTTGCCACTGAGACTGGCACCCATTACTATTATTGCACAATGGAAACAATGAACGAAATCGACTATAAAGACCTGTGGGCTCGCTGCTTGAGCTTCATAAAAGACAACATAAGCGAGCAGCAATACAAGACGTGGTTCAAGCCCATTGTGCCGCTGAAGTACGAAAACGGGACCCTGACCATAAAGATTCCAAGCAACTTCTTCTATGAGTTTCTGGAGGAGCGATACTCGGATTTAATCAAGACGGCGCTGTACAAGTATTTCGGCAAAGGCACAATGCTGAGGTATAAGATTGTGATCGACAGCACACGTCCCGGCAACGGTGGAACCACCGAAGTGCCGTCGACAAGTCATGCGCATGCCGAACATTCAAGCCGTACCGACGTGCAGACTGCTGAGCTTCCGCAACCCGTCGTACGCGACATAGACCCACATCTGAATCCTAACTGCGGCTTCGACACCTTCGTCGAGGGAATGAGCAACAAGCTGGCACGCAGTGTGGGTGAAGCTGTTGCTGAGAAGCCAGGCAAGACGGCGTTCAATCCGCTGTTCATCTATGGTGCTTCGGGTGTCGGGAAGACACATCTCGTCAATGCCATCGGACTGAAGGTGAAGGAGCTGTACCCGCAACTGCGAGTGCTTTATGTCTCTGCGAACCTCTTCAAGGTGCAGTACACGGAATCTGTTTGCCGCAACAAGACGAACGATTTCATCAATTTCTATCAGACGGTCGACGTGCTGATTATCGACGACGTGCAGGAGTTCACAGCCCAAAAGAGCACTCAGAACACCTTCTTCCACATCTTCAACCAGCTGCATCAGAACGGTCGTCAGCTCATAATGACCTCCGACCGTCCGCCAAAAGAGCTGCAGGGCATCGAAGATAGACTGATAACACGCTTCAAATGGGGCATGGTGGCAGAGCTGGAGAAGCCCACACTGGAACTGCGTAAGGACATCCTGCGCAGCAAGATAAGTCGCGACGGACTGAAATTCCCCGAGGAAGTGATAGACTACATTGCCGAGAACGTGACAGACAACGTGCGCGATCTCGAGGGAGTGGTCGTTGCAATAATGGCAAACGCCACCATATATAATAAGAAGATTGGAATCCGTCTGGCAGAACAGGTGGTCAAGAAGTCGATTAGCATGGCTCCCAAGACTTTCTCTGTGGACCATATCATCGAGACCGTATGCAAGCACTACGGCATTAAGTCTGCCGACATGGCCGCAAAGAGCCGCAAGCGCGATATCGTGCAGGCACGTCAGGTGGCAATGTACCTGACAAAGAACTATACCGACTACTCTGCCGCAAAGATTGGAGCACTGATTGGCAACCGCGATCACGCCACCGTACTGCACGCATTGAAGGCGGTGAACCAGATGAAAGAGGTTGACAAGCAGTTCAGTGCCAATCTTGAAGCCATACAGACGGAACTGAAAGCATAACCGAAAGCGGAGGATGAGGCAATGGACAGCAAGGTCTACACATACGATGAGGCGTACAATGCCTCATTGGAATACTTCGGCGGCGACGAGCTGGCAGCACGTGTTTGGGTCAATAAGTACGCACTGAAAGATTCGTTCGGGCATCTCTACGAGAAGTCGCCCGAAGACATGCATTGGCGCATTGCCAACGAGCTGGCACGCATCGAAGCGGGCTACGCCAACCCGTTGAGCGCACAGCAGCTGCACGACCTGATGGATCACTTCCGATACATTGTGCCGCAGGGCAGCCCAATGACCGGCATCGGCAACAATTTCCAAATAGCTTCACTGTCGAACTGCTTCGTCATCGGCGTCAATGGCAATGCCGATTCCTACGGCGCCATCTTCAAGATCGACGAGGAACAGGTGCAACTGATGAAGCGACGCGGCGGCGTGGGACACGACATGTCGCACATCCGCCCAAAAGGTTCGCCGGTCAAAAACTCGGCACTCACGTCGACAGGACTGGTTCCGTTCATGGAACGCTACTCCAACTCGACACGCGAAGTGGCACAAGAAGGTCGACGCGGAGCACTGATGCTCACCGTGTCGATTAAGCATCCCGATGCCGAGTCATTCATCGATGCCAAGATGACCGAGGGAAAGGTGACGGGAGCAAACATCTCCGTGAAGATCGATGACGAATTCATGCAGGCAGCAACAACGGGACAGAAGTACACACAGCAATTCCCCGTGCAGTCTGCAGACCCTATAGTAAAGAAAGAGGTAGATGCCGCCGCACTGTGGAAGAAGATTATCCATAACGCGTGGAAGTCGGCAGAACCGGGAGTGCTGTTCTGGGACACCATCCTGCGCGAGTCTGTCCCCGATTGCTATGCCGACTTGGGCTTCAACACCACAGCCACGAATCCGTGTGGCGAGATTCCTCTCTGTCCATACGATTCATGCCGTCTGTTGGCGATTAACCTCTACTCTTACGTTGTCAATCCGTTCACTCCCGAAGCGCACTTCGACTTCGAGCTGTTGAGCCGTCACACAATGCTGGCACAACGCATCATGGACGACATCATCGACCTCGAACTGGAGAAGATTCAGTCCATCATTGCCAAGGTTGAGTCCGACCCCGAGAGCGAAGAGGTGAAGCATACCGAGCACGAGCTGTGGGAAAAGATATACAAGAAGAGCGGACAAGGACGACGCACGGGCGTGGGCATCACTGCCGAAGGAGACATGCTTGCCGCCCTCGGACTGCGCTACGGCACTGAAGAAGCTACTGAATTCTCCGAGCGCGTGCACAAGACCATTGCGTTGAGTGCCTACCGTTCGTCGGTGAACCTGGCGAAAGAGCGCGGAGCATTCGAGATCTACGACACCGAACGCGAGAAGAACAACCCGTTCATCAACCGTCTGGCAACGGCAGACCCCGAGCTGTATGAGGAGATGAAGAAGTACGGACGGCGCAACATCGCCTGCTTGACCATCGCCCCGACAGGCACAACCAGTCTGATGACGCAGACGACCTCGGGCATTGAGCCGGTGTTCCTGCCATGTTACAAGCGCCGCCGCAAGGTCAACCCAAACGATCCCAATGCTCACGTAGACTATGTCGACGACACTGGCGACGCTTTCGAAGAATATACAGTGTTCCATCCTAAGTTCAAGACGTGGATGGAGGCGAACGGCTACGACGCAGACAAGAGCTACACCCAGGATGAGCTCGATGCCATCGTTGCCAAGTCGCCCTACTACAAGGCGACATCCAACGATGTTGACTGGCTCATGAAGGTAAAGATGCAGGGACGCGTGCAGAAATGGGTGGACCACAGCATCAGTGTCACCATAAATCTGCCCAGCAACGTCAGCGAAGAACTGGTGAATGAGCTGTACGTCACTGCTTGGAAGAGTGGATGCAAGGGCTGCACCGTCTATCGCGACGGCTCGCGTGCAGGCGTGCTCATCTCGACGAAGAAGGAGGAGAAGAAGCCTGAGATTCCTATCTGTCTGCCGCCAAGTGTCGTTGAGGTCAGACCGAAAGTGCTCGAGGCCGACGTGGTGCGCTTCCAAAACAATAAGGAGAAGTGGGTGGCTTTCGTGGGATTGCTCGACGGCTATCCCTACGAAATATTCACCGGAGTGCTCGACGACGATGAGGGCATAATGCTGCCAAAGAACATCTCACACGGCAACATCATCAAGAACACAGACGAAAATGGAGTCAAGCGCTACGACTTCCAGTTCGAGAACAAGCGCGGCTATAAGGTCACAATCGAAGGATTGTCGGAGAAGTTCAACAAGGAATACTGGAACTACGCCAAGCTGATATCGAGCGTGTTG
Source organism: uncultured Bacteroidaceae bacterium (assembly GCA_964465765.1). GTDB lineage: Bacteria > Bacteroidota > Bacteroidia > Bacteroidales > Bacteroidaceae > Bacteroides. The sequence goes on from CAYXLA010000015.1 coordinate 9,984, forward strand.
CGCTACCGCATGCCTATCGACCGCGTGATTCGTCTTGTCGGACAGCTGGAACTCGACAGCGAGAACATCAACACTTGGAAGAACGGCGTTGAGCGTGCACTGAAGAAATATGTGGCAGACGGCACTGCGGCACGCGGACAGAAGTGTCCCAACTGCGGCAACGAAACACTGGTCTACCAAGAAGGCTGCCTCATCTGCACCACGTGCGGAGCGTCACGCTGCGGATAAGCAAAAGGATACACCTTATTATATATAAAGGATACACCTTATTATATATATAGCAACTGCCGGTATGGAACTTGTCTTCAACATCAGATACCGCACCAAGTGGGGAGAGGTTCTCAAGGTCGCGGGCAATATTCCCGAACTTGGGAACGACAGTGAAGAAAATGCCCTGCCGCTGACAACAGTCGACGGAGACCTTTGGACGGGACATGTCGCCACGAAGATTCCGGCAAGCCGCAAGCTGACCTACCATTACATAGTTTGCAGCGGTGACAAGACGGTGCGCAGCGAATGGACCGGCATGACAAGGGTTCTCTGCGTGCAGAACCGTAAGGACAAGACCTACACGCTGCGTGACAGTTGGAAGGACATCCCCGAATGTAGCGTCCTTTTCTCATCGGCATTCACCGGAGCATGGCTGGGACATGATAGGGATGCCGCACTTCGGCAATCACGCACCGAACGAAGCATCATCATCAAGGCTGCCTATCCGTGCCGCAAGAGCGAGAGGCTCTTCATCAGCGGCAGCAACGAGGCACTCGGCTGTTGGGACACGTCCAAAGCCATTCCCATGAACAGCCACAACTATCCTGAGTGGCTGGTAGAGATCGATGCCGATGCACTGACATTTCCCTTCGAGTATAAGTTCATCTGCAAGGATACAGCCACAGGCGAGACTGCAGTGTGGGAGAGCGGCTCCAACCGTTACTTCGCTCCGCCGTGCACGAGCGGCAGTGAGACAATAGTCGTCGACGACCTGCTTCCAGCGTTGCCCGTGCCACACTGGCGCGGCTCCGGCATAAACGTCCCCGTCTTCTCGCTGAAGACCGAAGGCAGCTTCGGCGTCGGCGACTTCGGCGACCTGCAGACGTTCATTCGCTGGGCGGCAATGACAGGACAGAAGATTGTGCAGCTCCTGCCAGTCTACGACACCACGCTGACCGGCACATGGACAGACTCATATCCCTACAACAGCATCTCCATCTATGCACTCCACCCCATGTATCTCGACCTGCGCCAGCTGCCTCCACTGCGAGACAAGCGCCGCTCTGCCGAGTTCGGCAAGATGCAGAAGAGTCTGAACGCACTCGAAGCGGTGGACTATGAGGCGGTGAACCATGCCAAGCGTGAATATGCTGAGCTGTCGTTCCATCAGGACGGCAAGGCAGTCCTCGACTCCGAAGAGTTCGAACGTTTCTTTGCATCCAACGAATCATGGCTGGTGCCATACGCCGCCTTCAGCGTGTTGCGCGACACTTTCGGCACAGCCGACTTCCACCTTTGGCCAGAACACAGCGTCTACGATGCAGCAGAAGTCAGAGCCTTGTGTAGTGCCGGCGGTTGTCTCCACGACAAGGCAGCACTGTACTACTACGTGCAATTCTTCCTCGACAAGCAGCTGGCGGCAGCCGGTGCTGAAGCACGGGCGCAAGGTCTGGTGCTGAAAGGCGACATTCCCATAGGCATAAGCCGCAACAGCGTCGACGCATGGACAGAGCCGCAGTACTTCAATATGGACAGTCAGGCTGGTGCGCCACCCGATGACTTCTCCGCCAACGGACAGAATTGGGGATTCCCAACATACAACTGGAACGTCATGAAGTCGGACGGCTACGCGTGGTGGACACGCCGTCTGCGGCAGATGAGCCGCTACTTCGATGCCTACCGCATCGACCACGTGCTCGGCTTCTTCCGCATTTGGCAGATTCCACTCGACTCCGTGCACGGACTGCTCGGACAGTTCTCACCGTCATTGCCCATGAGCGAAGACGAGATACGCGGCTTCGGCTTCCATTTCGATGCAGAGAGGGACACGCACCCTTACATCCACGAATCCTTCCTTGCCGACATCTTCGGCAGTGATACGGAGTTTGTCAAGACCACATTCCTCACTGCCGACGGCGAAGACGGCACCTTCTGCATGAAGCCCGAGTTCTCCACGCAGCGCAAGGTCGAAGCCTTCTTCGCCTCGAAGACCGATGACGACAACCTCCGCATACGCGAAGGACTGTATTCACTGATAAGCAATGTGCTCTTCGTCCGCGACCACGACGACAGCAACCTCTATCATCCGCGCATAGCGGCGCAGAACGACTATGCCTACCATGCTCTCGACGAGGGGCAACAGGCGGCATTCAATAACCTCTACAACAATTACTACTATCATCGTCACAACCGTTTCTGGGGAGAATGCGGCATGGAGAAGTTGCCGGTGCTCATCGACTCGACAGCCATGCTGGCTTGCGGCGAAGACCTCGGCATGATTCCCGACTGTGTGCCGGCGGTGATGGACAGGCTGCACATCCTCTCGCTCGAGGTACAACGCATGCCGAAGATCATGTTCCATGAGTTTGCCAACACACGCCGCTATCCTTACTTGTCGGTATGTACGCCGTCCACGCACGACATGTCGACACTGCGCTTCTGGTGGACGGAAGACGCCAACCTCACGCAGCTGTTCTTCACCAATGTGCTCGGACACATTGGCAAGGCACCTGCCGAAGCTACGCCTGAAATCTGTGAGGAGATAATACACATGCATCTCGACAGTCCGTCCATGCTGTGCATACCGTTGTTGCAGGACTGGCTGGCGATGGACGCACAGACACGGTGTGCCGATGCCACTGCCGAGCGCATAAACGTGCCCGCCATACCGCGCTACTACTGGCGTTACCGCATGCCGCTCACCATCGAAAGCCTCATCGATAATGCTCCGCTCAACAGTCGCATAGCGCGACTCATCAGCCGCAGCGGCAGATAAGGGATTAACGAAACACACACCATATATGGAAAGCAGCATAACACTCAACGACATGCACTTTTACTCCTACCACGGAGTACTGCCACAGGAGTCCGTCACAGGCACCGACTACACCGTCAATCTGCAGCTGCATACAGAAATCACCCGTGCAATGGCGAGCGACGCACTGTCCGACACCATCGACTACTCTGCCGTCTACGCCATCGTCAAGGCGGAGATGCAGCAGCCGTCAAAACTTCTGGAGCATGTCTGTGGAAGGATTGTCAGGCACATATTCAGCGAGTTCTCTGCTGTTGAGGCTGTGGACATCAGCATCGACAAGTCCAATCCGCCAATGGCAGGAGCCGACCTCCGCTCGGCAGGTGTGCGTCTCAGCATCAGCAGGGGCGAGGCAGAGATAGTCCTCTGAGTGCGGAGAACGTCTTTCGTCCCAGCAGATAGTACTGCACTATCAGGCTCCCGTCCATCCTTTCCTCTATTCGTTCCGTCACCGTCTTCGCCATGTTATCCCTGCGTTTTGCCTCATAGTCGGGCTTCATGCGGTGATAAGCACGGCGTGCCTTCAGCACCGCAGCGGCATTTGCAGGCTGCAGCGTCAGCAGATATTGCAACGCAGCCACATAGTCGAGCATGCAACGCACCGCCATCACACTGCGCAGCTCCGTCTCCGGCAGATTCTTGTAGAGCATCAGCAGATTGTTGCGGAAGTTCAGGAATGTTTTTTTCGGGTCATCCTTCTTCAGCGTGGCAGCCCCGAGATGATACACTGTGCTCTGTGGGACACATGCCACGCGTCTGCCGCGTGCTCTGAAGCGCCAGCACAGATCAATCTCTTCCATGTGTGCGAAGAAACCGTCGTCCAAGCCTCCTGCCTCGCGGTAGTCGTCCATCCTGACAAACATCGCCGCACCTGTGGCCCAGAAGGCATAGCACGCATCATCATACTGTCCCTCGTCTTTCTCCGTCGTGCCCATCACCCTGCCGCGGCAGAAGGGATATCCGTAGCGGTCCAAGTAGCCTCCACACGCTCCGGCGTATTCGAACGCCGTGCGTCTGCGTAGGCTGAGCAACTTGGGTTGGCAAGCAGCCACATCGGAATGCGAGTCCATGAATGTGGTCATCGGCGCAAGCCAGTGAGGTGTCACCTCTACATCAGAGTTGAGCAGCACGGCATACTGTGCCTCCACCTGTTGCAATGCGCGGTTATATCCGCCGGCATAGCCGTAGTTGCCGTCGAGCTGTATCACCCTCACCTGCGGGAACTCTCGTCCCAGCATGTCTGCCGAACCGTCGGTAGACCCATTATCGGCGACATACACGCTTCCCTCTCCTGCTGAGTGCTGAAGCACCGAGGGCAGGAAGCGGCGCAGCATATCACAGCCGTTCCAATTGAGTATCACCACTGCCACCTTGTCCATCGCTGCCTCCTCACACGTCTTCTCTCTTTATCTTCCATCGTTTGTGCGACCAGAACCAGTATGGCGGATCACGCCTTATCGACTCTTCCAGACAGCGTGCGAAGCTCTCGGTGATTTCGCCGTCAGCGGTCTGCTTGGGCGTCTCGGTCAACAAGCGGAAGTGTATGCGGCTGTATCCGCGCCGTTCACGGCGTATGTCGCAGTAGAACACTGCCGCGTCAAACATCTTCGCCAGCTTCTCCGCACCGTCCATGAACACCGTGTCCTGATTCAGGAACGTGGTCCAGTAGCGTGCCTCATTGCGGTTTGGCGACTGGTCGGTGATGAAGCCCACAGCCATCGACTGGCCATCGCGGTACAGCCTCAACAGCGAACGTGCCGTCGAGTGCTTGGGCACGTTGATGCCACCGAAGCGGCTGCGGATGTGCAGGAACAGGTTGTCCATATACTTGTTGTGCAGCGGCTTGTATATCTGTATGGGCTTGCAGTCCTTATCCAGTGCCAGTGCCAGTCCCATGGTCCACTCGAAGCTGCCATAGTGCGACATCATCAGGAACGCACAGCGGTGCTTCCTCACTGCGTCGACAATCACCTCCGGATTCTCATACACCATGCGCCGCTGCAGCTCGTCTGCCGTGATGCGCAGTGTCTTTATCTCCTCCACCACATAGTCGCAGATGTAGTGGTAGAACTTCTTCTCTATGTCCCGTAGCTCGGCATCGGTCTTTTCGGGGAACGAGTTTCTCAGGTTTGTGCGCACCGTGCGCCGTCTGTATCTCAGCACATGGCGCAGCAGCACATACAGCATGTCCGACACCGCATACAGCATCCCGAGTGGCAGTGATGCCATCAAGAGCATGCCCGCATAGGCGAGCCAATATGTCAGTCTGTGCTTCACCCCAGTATCTCCCCCATCAGTGCCGTGCCATCGGCATTATAGTCTCCCAGTCTCACGCTGACAATCCGGTTGTCGAGCGACGCATCATACGGCACCTCCACCTTTATATAATTAGGAGTGAACCCGTGCATCACCTTGCCCCGCTGTGTCTTCTCCATCAGCACGGGCATCGTCTGTCCCTTGTGACGGATGTAGAATTCGTGCAGCTTCTTGTCCGACAGCTCCAGCATCCTCTGACTGCGTTCGTGCTTCTGCTGTGGTGTCACCGTGTGTGCAATCTTCAGCGCAGCCGTGCCCGGACGCTCGGAATAGCTGAAGACGTGCAGTTGTGTCACGTCCAGGCTCTTCACGAAGTTGTATGAGTCTTCAAACAGCTCGTCGGTCTCGCCACGCGTGCCGACCATTACGTCCACGCCGATGAAGCAGTCGGGCATCAGCCGTCGTATCCGTTCTATCTTATAGGCAAAGAGGTCTGTGTTGTAGTGTCGCTTCATCAGGCGCAGCACTTCGTCGCTGCCACACTGCAATGGTATGTGGAAGTGGGGCATGAAACGTCGCGACTGTGCCACGAAGTCAATCACCTCGTCTTGCAGCAGGTCCGGCTCTATCGACGAGATGCGATAGCGCTCTATGCCGTCCACCTCGTCCAGTGCCTTCACCAGGTCGAGGAAGTTCTCGCCCGTGGTGCGGCCGAAGTCACCTATGTTCACACCGGTTATCACTATCTCCTTGCCACCCTCGGCAGCTGTGCGGCGTGCCTGCTCCACCATCGACGCGATGCTGCCATTGCGGCTGCGTCCGCGTGCCATGGGTATGGTGCAGTATGTGCAGAAGTAGTTGCACCCGTCCTGCACCTTCAGGAAGTAGCGCGTGCGGTTGCCCTTCGAGCACGAAGGCACGAACGTGCGTATGTTGCCAAGTGTTGTGGTCAGGGTCTTGCCGCCGTCAGCCTGCTTGTGCAGACCGTCAATGTGCGCCATGATGTCTTTCTTGTCCTCCGCTCCTATCACGAGGTCCACACCCGGAATGGCGGCGATGACCTCGGGCTTCAGCTGTGCATAGCAACCCGTCACCACCACATAGGCTCCAGGGTTCTGCTTTATCAAGCGGCGTATGGTCTGGCGGCACTTGCGGTCGGCAACCTCGGTGACGGAGCATGTGTTTATGACGCACACGTCTGCCCGCTCACCGCGACGTGCCGTGCGTATGCCAGCCTCCTCTAGCAGGCGACCGATGGTGGCAGTCTCCGAGAAGTTCAGCTTGCACCCCAGTGTGTAGTAGACCGCCTTCCTGTCGGCGGTGTATGATGTATCGGCCATTAATGTCTCCCAAAAACAAAAATTTTCGCAAATGTACGCCATTTTGTGAAGAATTCCTACCTTTGCACAAAATCCACCGTAGTGTGCATTTAACCAACATAAAGGACTAGAACTTTGATTAAGGAAAATTTCGTCAAACTATACGAGAGCAGCTTCCGTGAGAACTGGAGGCTCAATTGTCTTTCCGACTATGGGGAAGACACCAATTTCACCTACGGACAAGTAGCCGAGGAGATTGCACGACTTCATCTTTTGTTCCGCAGCTGCCACATTGGACAGGACGACAAGGTTGCCATCATCGGCAAGAACAACACCCACTGGTGCATTGCCTTCCTTGCCACCGTCACCTACGGTGCGGTAGTGGTGCCCATACTGCAGGACTTCAGCCAGTACGATGTACAGCACATCGTCAACCATTCCGATTCGGTGTTCCTCTTCACCAGCGATTCCATCTGGGAGCATCTCGAGGAAGACAGCATACCGTGCGTGCGCGGGGCATTCTCGCTGACCGACTTCCGCTGTCTCTATCAGCGCGATGGTGAGACCATACAGAAGACGGTGAAACATCTCGACGAGACCATGAAGAGGAAATACCCCAACGGCTTCAGCCGCGAGGACGTGGTCTACGAAGAGATACCCAACGACAAGCTGGCACTCATAAACTACACATCGGGCACAACAGGATTCAGCAAAGGAGTAATGCTCTCGGGCAACAACCTTGCGGGCAATGTCATGTACGGTCTGCGCAGCCAACTGTTGCGACGTGCCGAGAACGACCTGGCATTCCTGCCGCTGGCACATGCCTACGGCTGTGCGTTCGACTTCCTCACCGCTGTGGCAGCAGGCACACACGTCACGCTGTTGGGCAAGACGCCCTCGCCGAAGATTCTGCTCAAAGCCTTCAGCGAGATAAAGCCGAACATCATCATCACCGTTCCGCTGGTCATCGAGAAGATCTACAAGAACATCATTCTGCCGAGCATCAACAAGAAGCCCATGAAGATGGCGCTCAGCATCCCGATGCTCAACACGCAGATCTACGCACAGATACGCAACAAGCTCATCGCCGCACTCGGCGGACGCTTCAAGGAGGTCATCATCGGTGGTGCAGCAATGAACCCCGAAGTAGAAGCCTTCTTCCACAAGATCAAGTTCCCCTTCACCATCGGCTACGGCATGACGGAGTGCGGACCGCTCATCAGCCACTCCTACTGGGACAAGTTCGTGCCCACATCGTCAGGCAAACTGCTCGACACCATGGAGGCACGCATCTGCAAGGAAGACCCCAACAGCGACACTGGAGAGATACAGGTGAGAGGCGAGAACGTGATGATGGGCTACTACAAGAACCCCGAAGCAACACGTCTGGCATTCACCGACGACGGCTGGCTGCGCACTGGCGATGTAGGCTGTCTTGACAACGACAACAACATCTACCTGCGCGGACGCAGCAAGACCATGATACTTGGTCCCAGCGGACAGAACATCTTCCCCGAAGAGATTGAATCGAAGCTCAACAACCTCCCCTTTGTGCAGGAGAGCCTCGTCATAGAGAAGGACAAGAAGCTCGTGGCACTGGTCTATGCCGACAGCGAAGCCCTCGACTCACTCGGGCTGAACACAGAGCAGAACATCAAGACCATCATGGAGGAGAACCTGAAGACGCTGAACAGCCAGGTAGCAGGCTACGAGAAGGTGAGCCGCATACAGCTCTACCCCACCGAGTTCGAGAAGACTCCCAAGCGCAGCATCAAGCGCTTCCTCTACACCAGCCTGCACTAAGCCGTCATCACGGCATGCATACCCATCAACGTCCACCCGCACCACACGGGTGGATGTTTTTTATGCCCTATCACTCATCTACTTGCTCGTAGTAATAGGAGTAGTCTATGCCTTTCATAAAGATCTCACGGTCATTTATTTTGTCCGTCAACGCTTCCGCTATAAGATTTCTGATTGCGCTGGCATCTGCCACACTATGTGTCATCGCGTCCAAGTACTCCTTCTTGTCTATCCGACTCCAGTCCACACATTTCTTAAGACTATTCTTCAGTATTATGTCAAGCCAAATGCGGGTGGCTCTGCCATTGCCCTCACGGAACGGGTGGGCTATATTCATCTCCACATACTTGTCTATGATTTCGTCAAGTGTCGCCTCTGGCATCCTCTCTATGTCGCGCAATGTTTGAGGAAGGAACTGCACCATTGCAAACTGGAAACCGCCTTTTGCAATGTTTACATCTCTAATTTTGCCGGCAAAATCATACAGTCCATCGAAGAGAAAGGCATGTATCTGCTGCAAACCTTTTACGGTGCCTGGAACGATGGAATTGACAAGTGTACTCCCAAAAAGAGTATACGCCTTCTTACGACTTTGTCCGTCAATGGTGTTGTCGCTATAGGTGAACCAGTCCAAAAAATCAGCAGCCTTGTTATTGGGGAATTTCTTGACAAGTGACGTGATGCCTTCACTGTCAAGTACATCTGTAAATCGCAGTTTCCCGTCAGGAGCCAATAATTTCAACTGGTTAGTGTCACTAACCAGTTCATCTCCTTCTTTTTTCAACTTCGTTTTCAAATATTTCCAATAGTTACGTGTCTTGGCATAATCGTCCTGCCCGTTCACCGCACTAATGATGTCGAGTACCGAGAACCACCATTTGTTATGTTCCTCGTCCCAAACGGCTCTCACCTCCCAATCTTTATAAAAGCGTACAGAAACTTTCCTGTCCATAGTCTTACATCATTTTCGTCACCGTGTTTGGTGCATAGGTTCTGAATAATAGCGTTATGGCGAATGATGATAGTCATGAGCCAGTAGCAAATAACGGAAAAATCCGGTGCACTTGCAAATAGTGCATCAATTATGTTTTATGTTGTTTGTTTTTCAGTGGAAGTACAATCACACAGAAGTGCATGACTCTAATGAGGGCTAATGTAGTCTATCGAGCATCCAGCGGCAAGATGTCAAGAAAAAAATCACGTAGAATAAGGTCGTTGTTTCCGCATGATTAATATAGTCTAAGGCAATATACGCTCAGAGAAAGATATTTTTTCTCAAAGAAATTTGCTATTGGGGCTTGCATATATAAAATGTTATCCTTACAATTGCAGCAGAACCAAACCGAGACGCGAGCAATGACAGCAACATTGACCGGAACACTTGCCAAACCGGACACCGAAACTATGGAAAAGCAGACATCAACAACACGTCATTACATGATTCTCCGCAGAGCATGGGAGCAGACAGGATGCGTCCTCTATGCAGCAGTCTATGGCAGTAATACCGCCTTCTTCTTAACAGACGCGTAACAAAGTTTAACATATCACCAAGCGGTATTTTAACATTTATCACTGAGGTCTATCATTTAGGCCTCTGACCCCTTTGTCCATGCGGCTACACAGCCGAATGGACTTTTTTGTGCCTACTGGCCCGAAATGGCCAAAAACTTATCGCGATACAGTCAAAAACTTATCGCGATAAA
>CAYXLA010000016.1:0-19788 GCA_964465765.1 uncultured Bacteroidaceae bacterium
AGTGTCTTTCTCATCGTCTTCACCGTTTCTTGCGCTGTGCGCAACTGCAAAGTTACACATTCCTATCGTTTAATGCAAGACATGAAAAAAGGGGGATGCACCGCACAGGCACATCCCCCACTCCTTATTTATATATTCGATTTGCTATTATTGCTGCTGCAGTGCGTTGTACTCGTTCTCCAAGTTCAGATTGTAGTACACGCTGTTCAGGCCCTGATACCACATGCTGCGGTTGTCTGGAGCCAGCTGGCGGCACTTCTCAAGATAAGGACGTGCTGCCTCGTAGAAGCTGCGCAGTGTCTTCTGGTCCTCGTTGTACTTAGGATCGTTGACATCGACAGTTGCCTGTGCAGAGAAGTCCTGTGCCTTGATGACGTAGATCAGACCCAGACGAGAGTAAGCATCAGCGAAGTCGTCCTTCAGGCTGACAGCCTTCTTGTAGCACTCGATAGCGTTGTCGTAGTCCTTCTCGTTGGTGTAGAGATAACCCTTAACGTAAGGATAGAAGTAGCTGCTCGGGTTCTGTGCAATCATACGGTCGGTGTAAGCCATTGCTTCAGCTGTCTGATTGTTGTTTGTGTAGTAGTCAACGAGGTTAGCGAAGAATGTTGTGTTGTTAGGATACTTCGCAATAGACTCCTGGATTGCGTTGACATACTTGTCGTTCTGACCCAGCTGCTTGTACGACTCGATGAGCAGCTCAGCTGCAGTCTCACCGTTCTCCTTGTCGTTCATTGCAATCTGAGCATACTTCTGCACGTTGTTGTAATCATTAACGCGCAGAGCTGCGAGGCTGGCATAGTAGGCAATGAGGCTCAGGTTTGTGTCGTTGACAGCGTAGTTCTCCTTCTCCATCATTGGGCTCTCAGCCATGTCGACGTATGTGCCGAACATCTCGAGTGCTCTCTTGTTTGTTGTCTCGGTGTTCTGGTTGAAGTAGTAGATACCACCGTTTACGAGGTTGGCGCGCTCTGCCTTCAGTGCGTTAGCCATTGAGTTGCGGTACTTGTTCTTTACCTTTCCCTTAGCGTCAGGCTGCTGACCCAGCTCGTCTGCCTTGGTGAAGTACTTGTACATGTTAACCGGTGCGCTGTAGAAAGCGAGGGTGTCGAACGGTTGCTGCAGAACCTGCTTCTTTGTCTGCTCTGAGCTAATCTTCTGATAAACCTTGCCAGCCATGTTCCATGCCTCTGCTGAAGAAGCTGCGGTAGGATCCTGCAGAGCCTGCTCTACCATCTGACCAATCTGTGCGTAGTTGCCACCGCCAACAGCCTTGTCTGCCTCTTTCAGGGCCGACACCTGTGCAAACGATGTACCTGCTGCAAGCATTAAAGCCATCGAAATGAATACTTTCTTCATAATCTGAAAATTGAAATAGTGAATTAATGTTGTTGTTTTTACTATATTTCCCTTTGTTTATTCCTGCTGCTGTGGAGTATCGTCACCGGCGTTGTTGCCGTCTGTTGCCTCGGCACTACCCTGCTCCAGTTCTTCAACCTCCTGTGCTGAGTCTACCTTGCAGACCGAACCAATCTCGTCGCCGCGCTTCTCCAGGTTGATCAGTCTGACGCCCTGTGTTGCACGACCCATGATGCGTACGTCAGCCACACGCAGTCTGATGGTGATGCCCGACTTGTTTATAATCATCAGGTCATTGTCTTCGGTCACTGCCTTTATGGCAATCAGCTTGCCGGTCTTCTCGGTGATGTTCAGCGTGCGTACGCCCTTGGCACCACGGTTGGTGATGCGATAGTCGTCGAGGTCACTGCGCTTGCCATAGCCTTGCTCGGACACAACCATGATGCTCTCGCCGTTATCGGGCTTGGTGCATATCATGCCTACTGCCTCGTCCTGGCCGTCCTCATCGAGCGTCATGCCCTTCACACCTGTTGCCGTACGGCCCATCGGTCGCACCTTGCTCTCGTTGAATCGTATTGCACGACCGTTTCGGTTTGCCACGATAATCTCGTCGTTGCCATCGGTCAGGCGTACCTCTATGACGCTGTCGTCGTCCAGAATGTTTATGGCATTCACGCCAACCTGACGCGGATGCGAGTACTCACTCAGACGAGTCTTCTTAATGACACCGTTGCGTGTGCAGAACACTACGTAGTGGTTCTCGTTAAACTCCTTATCGTCAAGGTTCTTGACGCGCAGGTATGCCGTCACCTTGTCGTCGGGGTCGATGTTCAGAAGGTTCTGTATGGCACGTCCTTTCGACGTCTTGCTTTCCTGTGGAATCTGGTAGACTTTCAGCCAATAGCACTTGCCCTTCTGCGTGAACAGCATGATGGTGTTGTGCATAGTGGCAGGATAGATGTGCTCAACGAAGTCGGTCTCGCGTGTATTCGTACCCTTTGCACCTACGCCTCCGCGTCCCTGTGTGCGGAACTCACTCAGCGGTGTGCTCTTGATGTATCCCAGATGTGATATGGTTATAACCACTTCCTCATCGGCATAGAAGTCCTCGGGATTCATCTCGTCGGGGTTCAGCACAATCTCCGACCGGCGGTCGTCACCGTACTTCTCCTTCACCTCTATGAGTTCGTCCTTCATCACCTTGCGGCACAGCTCGTCGTTTGTCAGAATCTCCTCGAAGTACTTTATCTGACGTTCAATCTCGTCGTACTCGGCATGCAGCTGTTCCTGCATCAGACCAGTCAACTGGCGCAAGCGCATCTCCACGATGGCACGTGCCTGAATGTCGTCCAGTCCGAAGCGTTCCATCAGTCCGGTGATGGCGTCTGCCGGCGTCTTGGTTGCCTTAATGATTGCTATCACCTCGTCGATGTTGTCGCTGGCGATAATCAGTCCTTCCAGTATGTGTGCACGTTCGCGTGCCTTCTTCAAGTCATAGTTCGTGCGGCGAATCACCACCTCATGACGGTGCTCGATGAAGTACTTTATCAGCTCCTTCAGATTCAGTGTGCGTGGACGTCCATGCACCAGTGCAACATTGTTCACACTGAATGCCGTCTGCAGCTGAGTCATCTTGTAGAGCTTGTTGAGCAGCACGTTGGCATTAGCGTCGCGCTTCACGTCGATGACAATGCGCATGCCCTCGCGGTCGCTCTCGTCGTTGGCATTTGCCACGCCGTCTATCTTCTTCTCGTTGGCAAGGTCGGCGATATACTTTATCAGCTCAGCCTTGTTCACGCCGTAAGGAATCTCGGTGATTATGATCTTGTCGTGTGTTCCGCCTGTCTCAATCTCAGCACGTCCGCGCACAATGATACGTCCGCGTCCTGTGGTGTAGGCATCCTTCACGCCACTCAGTCCGTATATGAAGCCACCTGTAGGGAAGTCAGGAGCCTTGACATACTCCATGAGTTCCTCAATGGTGATGTCCGGATTGTCAATGTATGCCACGCAGGCGTCAACGACCTCACGCAGGTTGTGTGTCGGCATGTTTGTTGCCATACCCACGGCAATACCACTCGAGCCGTTCACCAACAGACTTGGAATGCGTGTTGGCAGTACGGTAGGTTCGTCCAGCTCGTTGTCGAAGTTCTTCTGCATGTCCACCGTATCCTTGTCGATGTCCTGCATCATGTCTTCGCCCACTTTGCGCAGACGGCACTCAGTATAACGCATTGCGGCAGGACTGTCGCCGTCTATGCTACCGAAGTTGCCGTGACCATCAATCAGCATGTAGCGCATTGCCCATGGCTGTGCCATGCGCACCAGTGCACCATAGACTGATGAATCGCCATGCGGGTGATACTTACCCAATACCTCGCCAACAACACGTGCCGACTTCTTGTAGGGCTTGTCTGAAGTATTGCCAATGCCCATCATACCGAACAGAATGCGGCGATGGACAGGTTTGAATCCGTCTCTTACATCTGGGAGGGCGCGGGCCACAATCACCGACATGGAGTAGTCGATGTACGAGGACTTCATCTCCTCCTCGATGTTTACCTTTATTATCTTGTCTTGATCAATCATTCGTCAGATAAATATGAATTTCCGTGTACGGTTTTTCACATCCATGAAAAACCACGCTAAGGTACTGCCTTTTTTCTGTACGGCAAAAATTTCGCTTTTTTTTAAGCAAAATTACTGAATCGGCGACACACTCCAGTGTTGGGTGTTGGGTGTTGAGTGTTGGGTGACATACCATAAAATCCGTCTATGTCACGCGGACTATTTACGTTTTATGTGTCAGTTGAATGCGCTTACGCGTTATGTTGAATGCACGATGTTTTACGTTTCACCCGACACTCAACGCCCAACACCCAACACCAGCACCGCAGGTGCTTGTCACTTGTCGGCAGGGAAAGCGACGCCTATCTGCCGTCTTATCTCGTCGATCACTTCCATGGCATTGAGCGACGTCTCCAGCCTGTTGATGTCCGACTCCCTCCTGCCCTGCTCCAGCAAGTCCAGGAAATGCGTCATCTCATAAGTATAGATGTCCTTGTCCAGCTCCACGCCAACGTCGATACGCTCCTCCACCGGACCACGTCCCGATGCTGCCACCGGTCGCGGAATGTAGGTCACGTGTCGTATAATATGAATATCGTCCATCAGCAGGTTGCCCGCTTCGCCCTGAATCTCGCTCTGCATGTACGAGTTTGCAATCTTGCTATACATCACCGTAGCGTTCATCCCCGGGTATTCGAAGTTCACCACTCCCTGTCCGTCGGCACCTGTCGGCAGCATCACGCCGTCTGCCTTCAGCGACAGAGGCTTGCCGAAGAGCGCAATCATAGGATAAATCGTATATATTCCTATATCCATCACCGCTCCGTTCGACAGCTCCGGACGGAAGGCATTGAGCACCGTTCCCTCCTTCAGAGCATCATATCGCGACGAATACTGGCAATAGCTCGCCACATAGCGGCGCACCGTCCCCACGTGCGGCAGCTGCTGTCGCACCACCTCGAAGTTGGGGTTCAGCGTCGCCACCATTGCCTCCATCAGCGTCACGTTGTTGCGTCGTGCGGCGTCGATCATCAGTCTTGCCTCGCGGGCATTGCTTGCAAGAGGCTTCTCGCACAGCACGTGCAGACCATGGTCCATGCACTTGATGCTCTGTTCTGCATGGCAACAGTTGGGCGATGCAATGTAGACCGCGTCTATCAGACCGCTACTTGCCATCTCCTCCAGCGACGTGAAGCAGTGCCCGATGCCGTGCTTTCCGGCGAACTCATGCGCCCTCTCCGCTGTGCGCGAATATAGTGCCGTTGCCTCGAAGCGTGCATCGCGGCTGGCGCCAGCCAGCATCCACTCCACAATCTTACCTGTGCCAATGATGCCGAACCTAATCTTTTTGTTTTCCATATCTCGTGGACTATCCTTTCCGTGCCGGCATTGCCGGCACCAGTTAACGGCTGCAAAAGTACAGATTTTGGCGCCAATGAACAAAGGAAAAGCAGTCACGAGGTGCACCACTACAGAATGCGTAGCTTGACTCGATAGGCGTGTACCGCAAGCTCCACGCATCTGCTGCCGTGACGTAGCGACTGCAACCCCGTGGCTTTGCAGTTGTAATCCCGTGGGTTTGCAGATGTAATCCCGTGGAATTGTAACTGTAATCCTGCGGACTTATAACTGTAATTCCGTGGCTTCTGTAGCAGAGCCTCCACTGGCTTTCTGCTGGCTCTAAAAAGTCATATATAAGAGATGGCACTTTCAAACGTTTGCGATGCCACTTTCTTATATAAGACTTTGCCATTTTGAATATAAGAAGTTGTTCATGAAGTCAACCGATATCCTCTCACATCGTTCGATGTGAGCATTCACAACGTACGATGTGAGCGTTCACAACGTACGATGTGAGACGACTTCAGTTATCTTCTCGCACGACTTTGGTTATCTTCTCACACGACTACAGCTACTATCTGTCATCACAAACTTAATATCTTTTTCGATATGCCGTTCCATGCAGCTTTCGTTTTTAATCGTCGTGTTTTCGTCTTTAGGACAGTGAGGCGAGCCTCAAAGGCTGCAAACGCTACCTTTGCAAGCGTGAGATAGGCTCCAAATGACCGATAGACGTGTGTGCAGATGTGGACTGGAATGGCTACTTTTGCACCACGTCAAGGTTTTGGGACCTCATGTCAGTAGACAACATAAGGAGCAAAACCGTTATTTAAGAACCCACTTTACACTTATCGGGGAGGAGACATTCCCCCTATTGGAACCGAGAGACTTCGGATTGAGGAAATGAACAAGGACAACAAGGACCAACTACTGAACATGATACGTCATGGACAACCCATGACCACTGCACAGCAACTGCGGCTAACACTCTACTTGAGCACGCCAGCCATCTTGGCACAGCTCACCACAACCATGATGCAGTATATAGATGCATCGATGGTGGGCAGCATGGGAGCACAAGCCTCGGCATCGATAGGACTTATAGAATCCACAACATGGCTGATGGGTAGCATCTGTTCGGCAACAGCGGCGGGCTTCCACGTGCAAGTGGCACACATGCTCGGCGGCAACAATGCCAAGGCAGCACGTTCGGTGTTGCGACAGGGCATAACGTCGGTGCTGTTGTTCAGCATCACCATTGCACTGATATCGCTGTCCATAAGTCCATTCCTGCCAATATGGCTCGGCGGCAACGACGAGATCAATGCCACAGCATCGATCTACTTCGCCATATTCTCGTGCGCCCTGCCCATATTCCAGCTGTCGATGTTGGCTTCGGGCATGCTCCGCAGTAGCGGAAACATGATTGTGCCAAGCGTACTGAGCGTCACGATGATGGCTCTGAACGTGGTATTCAACTTCTTCCTGATATTCCCATCACGAACAGTCGACGTGCTTGGCTTGGAACTGTTCATTCCAGGTGCAGGACTATCGGTAACAGGTGCTGCCATAGGCACGGCATCGGCAGAGACCATAGTGGCGTCGATAGCCATGTATATGCTCTGCAGACGCTCCAAAGAACTGCGGCTGAGCATAGACAAGGGAAGCTTCATTCCGACATGGCGCACCATAAAGCGTGCATTCCAAATCAGCGCACCGATGGGACTGCAGCAAATCATCATGAGCAGTGCATACATCACGATGACCATAATCATTGCACCGCTCGGCACATTCGCCATTGCCGCCAACAGCTTCGGCGTGATTATAGAGAGCATCTGCTACATGCCGGGCTATGGCATTTCCGATGCTGCCACGACACTCGTAGGACAAAGCATGGGAGCAGGACGGCGTGACCTGATGAAGAAGTTCGCCTATATTGCCGTAGGAATGGGCATGACGGTGATGGCTGTCATGGGAGCAATAATGTACGTCAGTGCACCGGCAGTGCTTAGCATGATGACTCCTTCTGAGGAGGTGCGGCAACTGGGCACTATGATTCTGCGCATCGAGGCGTTTGCCGAACCGATGTTTGCAGCCGCTATAGTCTGCTATGGTGTATTTGTCGGTGCTACAAGTACACTCGTGCCAAGCGGCATGAACCTGCTCAGCATGTGGGGTGTGAGAATCACGCTGGCATTCTTGCTGGCACCATCGATGGGACTGAAAGGCGTATGGCTGGCTATGTGCATCGAGCTGTGCTTCCGAGGCTTCATATTCCTATGCCGCTTGAAGTGGGGCAACTGGACAAGTCATGTCAGTCCGGCAGTGGCAGTAGCCGACGTAGGAGGACAAGCTAAGAACAACAAACAATGACGAGATATCAAAACAAGAGACAATATGGAAACGATAAAGAACAAGACATTCGGCGGCGAACGTCCGCTGTTTGAGACTCACGACACAGAGCTTGACCACGTGAAGATAACCTTCGGTGAGTCGGGCATCAAGGAGTGCAGCAACATCGTCTGTCGCAACTGTTACTTCGAAGGCAAATATCCATTGTGGCACGTGCAAGGCTCATACATCGAGAACTGTTACTTCGCTCCAGGCTCGCGTTCTGCCATCTGGTATAGCAACGACATGAAGATGCGCGACTGCGTTATCAACGGTCCCAAGTTCTTCCGAGAGATGAAGAACCTCGAGCTTGAGAACGTCACCATCAACGATGCCGACGAAACCTTCTGGGGCATTGACGGACTGACACTGCGCAATGTGACGCTTCACGAAGGCACCTACCCCTTCATGCACTGCCAGAACATAAAGGTCTACGGACTGGAGAGCGACTCCAAGTATGTGTTCCAGTACAGCAAGAACATCGAGGTTCACGATGCAAAGATAACCACCAAGGACTCGTTCTGGGAGGTTGACAACGTTACCGTCTACGACAGTATACTCGACGGTGAGTTCCTGGGATGGCATTCGCGTGGCTTGCGACTTGTCAACTGCCACATCGCAGGCGAACAACCGCTGTGCTATGCCACCGACCTTGTGCTCGAGAACTGCACCTTCGATGCCGAGTGTGACCGTGCCTTCGAGTATTCCACCGTACAGGCCGACATCCGTGGCACTATAAAGAGCGTCAAGAACCCACGCTCCGGACGCATCGTTGCCGATGGTTATGGAGAGATCATTATAGATGAGAACATCAAGGCACCTGCCGACTGTCAGATTCTGACACGAGGTTGACCGCCGCACCAAGGCAGCGAACCTACACCATATTATATATATATGAATATCACCAGCAACCGATGAGAGGAGACATGCAGGCATGAAATACGACTTCGACCAACCTACCGTTCGACGCGGCACGAACTCATACAAGTGGGACACAGAGACTGATGCCGACATCATACCAATGTGGGTTGCCGACATGGACTTCCGCACGGCACCTGTCGTCGTCAGTGCTCTTGAGGAACGCGTGAAGCACGGCATCTTCGGCTATACGCACGTGCCGCAGGAGTTCTACAGCTCTATAACCCGCTGGTTCAGCCAGCATCACGGATGGAGCTTCAGCAATGATTGGATACTCTATACCTCTGGCGTGGTTCCTGCAATGTCTGCAACGATAAAAGCCTTCACGCTGCCAGGCGACAGGGTCATCGTTCAGACGCCGGTCTACAACTGCTTCTTCTCGTCGATACGCAACAATGGTTGTGAGGCAGTATACAACAGTCTGATATATGCCAACGGCACCTACACCATCGACTTCGACGGCCTGGAACGTCTGGCATCCGACTCACGCACACGACTATTGCTGCTGTGCAATCCTCATAACCCGGCAGGACGTGTATGGACACGCGACGAACTGCAACGTGTAGGCGACATCTGTCTGCATCATGGCGTCACTGTCGTTGCCGATGAAATCCACTGCGAGTTCGTCAGTCCAGGACACACCTACGTGCCTTATGGCTCGTTGGGCGGCGACTACGTGCACAATGCCGTCATACTGAATGCGCCGAGCAAAGCCTTCAACACCGCCGGCCTGCAGATTGCATACATAGTCTGCGAGCGTGCCGAATGGCGCGAGCGCATCGACCGTGCCATCAACATCAACGAAGTTTGCGACGTCAATCCGTTTGGTGTCATAGGGTTGATTGCCGCCTATAGCGACGAAGGAGCGGAATGGCTGCGCCAACTCAACGAATATCTGTTTGCCAACTACCGGCATCTATGCGACTTCTTCAAGGAACAACTGCCGGAATTCCCCGTCACCAAGCTCGAAGGTACCTATCTGGTGTGGGTCGATTGTTCGGCATTAGGCATCGGGTCAAACGCCATCGAAGAGCAGTTGCTTCGCAACAACAAGGTGTGGATAAATGCCGGCTCAATGTACGGCGACGACCGCTTCATACGCATCAACATTGCCTGTCCACGGCAACGTATGGACGAAGGATTGCACCGCATTGCCACAGGACTGCGCCAACTGCTAACTGTCAAGCGCGACTGACGCGACACCTACAGTCCGCAGACAGTACACGGACATTATCAATGGCGGGGTGTTTGTTATCTCAAAACAAAGGCCTAACTTTGCACGTGTGTTTGTGCGTAGACGCATAAACGCCTTTTACACCGTTAAGCGACTATGAGCAAGCATCTCCTCTGCGCCATCATATCATTCGTAGCATTAGGCTGCCTTATTGCCTCATGTGGTAGCGGCAATTCTAACGCCGGCGACCTGCGGACCGACTCTACATACGTCAACAGGACCGAACACCTATATGGCGACACTGCAATGCCGGCATGCAACCTCATTATCAGCCACACATGGATCACCGATGCTGACGAGACAGCTCTGCGCGATAGCTTGAACCACATGGTGCAACTCTACACCTTCGGCAAGGAGTATGCCTACATGCCCGTGCAGGAAGCAATAGAGAAATATGGCAACGACTACGTCACGGACTTCCGTAAGGATTACGAACCGCTATACGCCAAGGAGCACATGGCAAATGCACAGAACCAGGACGGTCAGACAGCCAATGGCTCGTACACACCAAACTCATGGTTCAACTTCTTCCAGAAGATTGAGACACACACAGCATTCTACTACAAGCATCTGCTGACGTTCAGCATCTACCGCGAGGACTACACCGGCGGTGCACATGGCTTCTACAGCACCAACTTCCTGAATATAGACCTGCGCACGCTGAAGACTATAACCCTCGACGACCTGCTGCAAGGCGACTACGAAGAGGAGCTGACCACACTCATAGAGCAACGCCTGATGCAGGACAACAATGCCGCAGACGCAGACGAGCTGTACGACATGGGCTATGGCACCACAGGCAACATTGCCCCCATCGACAACTTCTACCTGACGCCGGACGGCATAACATTCCATTATAATATATATGAGATTGCGCCTTATGTCATCGGTCCCATCGAGGTGACCGTCGGTTTCGACAAGATGAAAGACATGTTGCGCGACGACTATATGATTATAGACGAGCTGAAGGGCTACAACCAATAAGGGAGACTGAGCGGAATATGGAAGAGATACTGAAACAATTTCCTAATCTGACGACAGTGCAGCGACAGCAGCTCGAAGCACTCTATGCGCTGTATGCAGACTGGAACTCGAAGATAAACGTCATATCGCGCAAGGACATCGAGAACCTGTACGAGCACCACGTACTGCACTCCATGGGCATTGCCAAAGCCACAGACTTCCGCGACGGCACCCGCATCATGGACATAGGTACAGGTGGAGGTTTCCCGGGCATTCCACTTGCCATACTGTTCCCAAACGTCAGCTTCACACTGGTAGACAGCATCGGCAAGAAGATACGTGTGGCAACAGAGGTGGCTCGCAGCATTGGACTGGAGAACGTAGAGCTCGTGCACGAACGTGCCGAGGACGAACATCGACTGTTCGACTTCGTAGTGAGCCGTGCCGTGATGCCACTGGGCGACTTGGTGAAGCTGGTTAGCAAGAACATATCATCACGCCAAAAGAACGCACTGCCTAACGGACTCATTTGCCTCAAAGGCGGTGAACTGGAAAAGGAAGTGGTTCCGTTCAAGAGCCGGAGTTTGGTGTGGGACCTCGCAGAGTGGTTTAAAGGCGAATATTTCGAGACCAAGAAGGTGGTTTACGTCGCTATAAGCAATAAGAAACAATGAAGATAAAACGCTTTGAATTTAACATGTTCCCCGAGAACTGCTATGTTATCTGGGACGAGACGAAGGAAGCTGCCATCATAGACCCCGGATGTTACTACGACGAAGAGAAGCAGGCACTCAAGGAGTTTATCGCTAGCACGGGGCTGACAGTGACACATCTGCTCAACACCCATCTGCATCTCGACCACATCTGTGGCAATCCGTTTGTGGAACAGACCTTCGGCGTGCACTCCGAAGCACATGCCGCCGACCTGTTTTGGGTGGAGCAGGCTCCTAAGCAAAGCCGTATGTTCGGCTTCGACCTGAAGTCTACACCCGAGCCTCCTGCCGTCCATCTCAACGACGGAGACTTCGTAAACGTGGGCAACACTAAGCTGGAAGTCGTACACGTGCCCGGTCACTCGCCCGGCAGCATAGTGTTCTACTGCGCCAAAGACCGTTGCATGTTCAGTGGCGACGTACTGTTTCAGGGCAGCATAGGACGTGCCGACCTTGAAGGAGGCAACTTCGACCGGCTCATCGACGGCATCTGCAGTCGTCTGTTCGTGCTTCCTAACGAGACGATAGTCTACCCCGGACACGGTGCACCAACGACTATAGGCGTGGAGAAAGCCGAGAACCCGTTCTTCCGTCTGACCTGAAGGACATCAAGAAAAACATATATTGACATAACTCTGAATTAAAAACTGAATATATACATAGATATGAAAACAGATCTTTTGGCCTGTCGCCATATAGGCATTACAGAGAAGGCCGACGAAGAGAAAATGCTTAAGAAAATCGGTGTGAGCAGTCTTGACGAACTTGTAGACAAGACCATACCCTCCGATATACGCTTGCAGAAGCCTTTGGAACTGCCTGCGCCCATGACCGAATACGAGTATGCAGGACACATTGCCTCGCTTGCTGCCAAGAACAAGCTCTACACCACTTATATAGGTATGGGCTGGTATGGCACCATCACACCGGCAGTGATACAGCGCAACGTATTCGAGAACCCCGTGTGGTATACATCCTACACACCCTATCAATCGGAAGTGTCGCAGGGACGTCTTGAGGCATTGATGAACTTCCAGACAGCCATCTGCGACCTCACAGGCATGCCACTTGCCAACTGCTCATTGCTCGACGAAGCCACAGCAGCTGCCGAAGCAGTTACAATGATGTATAATCTGCGTAGCCGCCAACAGCAGAAGTCAGGAGCCTGCACTGTACTGGTCGACCGCGACATATTCCCACAGACACTGGCCGTAATGACAACACGTGCATATCCTCAGGGCATTAAGCTGAAGCTGACAGACTACCGCAAGGCAGAGTTTACCGACGATGTGTTTGCATGTGTAGTGCAGTACCCTAACTCGCATGGCAGCGTCGAAGACTACCGCGACTTCACTGCCAAAGCCCACGAAGCAGGATGCAAGGTTGCTGTAGCCGCCGACATCCTGAGCCTTGCACTGCTGATGCCTCCTGGTGAGTGGGGAGCCGACATCGTGTTCGGCAGCTCGCAGAGACTTGGCACACCATTGTTCTATGGAGGACCGTCGGCAGCCTACTTCGCAACACGCGATGAGTACAAGCGTCAGATGCCTGGTCGCATCATCGGTCTGTCGAAAGACAAATACGGCAAGGTATGCTTCCGCATGGCACTGCAGACGCGTGAGCAGCACATCAAGCGCGAGAAAGCCACATCAAACATCTGTACATCGCAGGCACTGTTGGCATCGATGGCAGGATTCTATGCAGTCTATCACGGCCAGCAAGGCGTGCACGACATTGCCGAGCGCATACATAGCATTGCCGTACTGATAGAGCAACACCTCACACAGTTGGGATATACTCAGGTGAACAAGCACTACTTCGACACACTTGAGTTCCGCATGCCCGACGGAGTGACGGCAAGCAGCGTCAAGGCCATTGCGCTGGACTATCATGTCAACCTGCACTATATGGACAATGGCAACGTGGGTCTGAGCATCGACGAGACGACCGACATAGCAGCCATGAACACTCTGCTGCACATCTTTGCCACAGCCATACACCAGAACATACAGAGCATCGACGACGTGCCAGTGCAGAGCAATATCGTCCCTGAGCTGCAACGCACAACGCCCTACCTCACTAACGAAGTGTTCTGCAAGTACCACACCGAAATGGAGATGATGCGTTACATAAAGCGTCTTGACCGTAAGGACATATCACTGACGCATAGCATGATTTCGCTTGGCTCATGCACAATGAAGATGAATCCGGCTGCCGAGATGTTGCCACTGAGCCGTCCCGAGTTTGCCAATATGCACCCGCTGGTACCAGAGGATCAGGCAGAAGGCTACCGTGAGCTCATCGACAATCTGAGCAATGAGCTGATGATCATCACCGGCTTCAAAGGCATAACACTGCAACCCAACTCTGGTGCTGCTGGCGAATACACAGGACTGCGCATCATACGTGCTTATCTTGACCACTGCGGACAACAGAGCCGCAACATTGTGCTCATTCCAGCATCGGCACATGGCACCAATCCTGCATCGGCAGTGCAGGCAGGATTCACACCTGTCACGGTGGCTTGCGACGACCATGGCAATGTCGACGTCGATGATCTGCAGCAGAAGGCAGAGGCAAACAAGGATTCTCTGGCTGCATTGATGATTACATACCCGTCCACACACGGCATCTTCGAGGTAGAGATACGTCGCATCTGCAACATCATACACTCTTGCGGCGGTCAGGTCTATATGGATGGTGCTAACATGAATGCACAGGTAGGACTGACCAACCCGGGTACTATTGGTGCCGACGTGTGCCACTTGAACCTGCACAAGACATTCTCATCGCCTCACGGAGGCGGCGGTCCTGGTGTAGGTCCTGTATGTGTAGCAGAACATCTGGTACCATTCCTTCCTGGACATCCGCTCTTTGGCAACAGCGCAAACGAGGTATCGGCAGCACCGTTCGGTAGCGCCGGCATCCTGCCTATTGCCTATGGCTACATACGCATGATGGGCACCGAGGGACTGACACGTGCCACAAAGATTGCAATTCTGAATGCCAACTATCTGGCAGCATGTCTTAAGGATACCTATGGCATTGTCTATCACGGTGCCAACGGATTCGTAGGACATGAAATGATTCTGGAGTGTCGCAACGTGCATGCAGAGACCGGCATCACCGAGGGAGACATCGCAAAGCGCCTGATGGACTATGGCTACCACGCACCTACACTGTCGTTCCCCGTACATGGCACACTGATGATAGAGCCTACCGAGAGCGAGAGCCTTGCCGAGCTTGACAACTTCGTCGAGGTGATGCAGAACATCTGGAAAGAGATTCAGGAGGTCAAGGACGGCACAGCATCGAAGGAAGACAACGTGCTCATCAATGCTCCTCATCCCGAATATGAGGCAGTGGCAGACGAGTGGCATCACAGCTACAGCCGTCAGAAGGCCATCTACCCCATCGACAGTGTGCGCGACAACAAGTTCTGGATTAACGTTGCCCGTGTCAACGACACACTTGGCGACCGCAATCTGATTGCTACACGCAACAAGACGTTCGAAGACTGAACCAGATACACCGATACACTATGAGTAGGAAATCAATACTTCTTGGTGCTGTGCTTGGCATGACTGCCATGATGTCTGCACCTATGGCAAACGCACAGATAGCGTCGACCACCAGTAACGGACTGAACTATGCCGATGGCTGGGCTGTTAAGGCTCCGATTGACAAGCCACGCATCATAATCACCACCGACCCTGAGCTGGACGACAACAATTCGATGATTCGCTTCCTGTTGTTCTCGACCGACTACGACGTAGAAGGACTGATCTACACCAGTAGTCAGTTCCACTGGCGTGGCGATGGCAAGGGCACACTGTGGTGGGTCAGCGGACGCGAGTACGACCGTCCAGGACTCAACTTCAAGCCAATGACACACTATCGTTGGGACGAAGGACAGCAGTTCATCGACGACGTAGTGAATGCCTATGAAGAAGCATACCCTAACCTCAAGGTACACGACAGTCGCTACCCCACCCCTGAATATCTTCGTTCTAAGGTAGCATGGGGCAACTGCGACTTCGACGGTGACTTCTCGAAGGACACTCCTGGGTCTGAGCTCATAAAGCGAGTGCTGCTCGACGACGAACCAGGACCTGTGTTCGTTCAGGCATGGGGCGGTTGCTCTACCATAGCACGTGCACTGAAGAGCATCGAGGACATCTACTCACAGCAGCCTGGCTACGACGAGCTGAAGAAGAAGGTAAGCCAGAAGTTGGTGCTGTGTCTCAGTGGTGATCAGGACAACTTGTACACCAACTACATACGTCCCTACTGGCCCGATGTGAAGCAACAGCCTACAGGTGTCGGTGCACCAAGTCTCAGTTTCATGTCGGCAGCAGCAGCCAAGACCGACCTGCACAAGCAAATTTATGGCTCCGAATGGATGGAACAGAACATACTCTCGAAGGGCAAGCTTGGCGAGCTCTACCGCGTGTGGGGCGATGGCAAGCAATATGCCAAGGGAGACATCTACGACTTCTTCGGCTTCAGCGAGCGAGGAATGGAGCAGCTGCGTAAGGAAGGATATGTGGTGTGGTGCCCGCTGCAACCCAAGGGCACGTTCCTTAGCGAGGGCGACACATTCTGCTATCTCAACCTCATCGACAACGGTCTGTACGGATATGTGCAGAACTGGGGTGGATGGGCTGGCTACCAACAGCCGCGTCGTCAGCAGCAACAGAACTTTGCTTCGTCGGACATGTCGTCGATACAGGCAAGTCTTGGCACCGGCTCGCAGACAACATCTGCTTCGTCGCAGCAGAGTCGTGCAGCAGAGGTTAAGACCCCTGACTTCCTGCCACCAGTGATGTACAGCTTTGCCGAACGCATGCTGTGGTCGGTGACACCAAAGTATGAAGATGCCAACCATGAGCCGCAGATAAGCGGCCCGACGGCAATGACAGCACATGCCGGAGAGACACTGAAGCTGAAGTACACGGTCAGCGACCCCGACAAGGGACAACGTGTGGAGACCACATGGTGGAAGCATCCGTCGTGCAGCTATGAGGGCGAATGCAATGTCGACACACCATCATCGGCTTCGACAACATTCACAGTACCGGCAGACGCGAAGAGCGGTGACGAGATTCACCTCGTGCTGCAAGCCACCGACAATGGTGCACTGCCACTGACACGCTACCTGCGTCTGGTCATCACCGTAGAGTGAACGGCACGATGCTTCAAGGAGATAAACCTATCGCAGAGGAATAACAGACAACAGATTATAAGTCTAAACGACAATGAACAAGATTGCATTGATAACAGGAGCAACGAGCGGCATCGGCAAAGCATGTGCACGCAAGTTTGCAGAAGGCGGTTATAACCTCGTCATAACAGGACGCAACGACGCAAAGCTGCAAGAGCTGAAGTCCGACCTTGAGACGAGAGACAAGGTGGAAGTGGTGACTCTCTGCTTCGACGTTCGCGACGCCAAGGCTGCGGCAGAAGCCATTGGCAGACTGTCGGGAGTATGGCGTAACATCGACGTACTGATAAACAACGCCGGCCTGGCTCTTGGACTGGAGAAGGAATACCTTGGTGATCCTGACGACTGGAACGCAATGATCGACACCAACATCAAAGGCCTGCTCACCATGACACGACTCATTGTGCCTGGCATGGTACAGCGCAACAGCGGACACGTCATCAATATTGGCAGCGTAGCAGGCGATGCAGCCTATGCAGGTGGAAACGTATATTGCGCCACTAAGTCGGCAGTGAAAGCCATCACCGATGGACTGCGCATCGACGTGGCAGACACTGCTGTGCGTGTCACGAACATAAAGCCTGGACTGGTGCAGACAAACTTCAGCGTCACCCGCTTCCATGGTGACCAGGAGCGTGCCGACAATGTCTATAAAGGCATCAAGCCACTCACCGGCAACGACATTGCCGACGTAGTGTTCTATGCTGCCTCCGCACCCAAGCACGTGCAGATAGCCGAGGTGCTGGTGCTTGCCACACATCAGGCCAACGGTTCTATAATCCACCGCGAACAATAGACAGAATTAAGGATGTTCACCGACAAGAGAAACATACTGCAGCTGGCGGCATTGCTCAAGGCACATGGCATAAAGAAGATTGTCATCTGCCCTGGAAGCCGCAACATACCCATCACGAAGACTCTGCTACAAGTGCCCGACTTCACATGCTATCCTGTGACCGACGAGCGCAGTGCAGGCTTCTTTGCCTTGGGTCTGTCGATACACGGAGGCACGCCGGCAGCCATCGTCTGCACCTCTGGCAGTGCACTGCTCAACATTTTCTCTGCTGTCAGCGAAGCCTTTTACCAGCAGGTGCCACTCATCGTCATATCTGCCGACCGTCCTGCAGCATGGATAGGACAGATGGATGGACAGACAATGCCACAGCCAGGCATCTTCGGTCAGATGGTGAAGATGTCGGTAAGTCTGCCCGACGTCAAGACCGATGAGGACGAATGGCACTGCAATCGTCTCATCAACGAAGCCATACTCGAGACCACACACCACGGCCGTGGACCTGTACACATCAACGTACCTGTGAGTGAGCCTCTGTTCAATGAAACGGTTGCCGAGCTGCCTGTGCCGCGCGTCATAAAGCGCTATCAGGGTCTCAACAAGTACGAGGATGACTTCCAGCCGCTCGTCGACAGGCTCAACAAGTACAAGAAACGTCTCGTTGTGGCAGGACAGATGAACATGATCTATCTGTTCGACAAGAAGTATTCGCGCCTTCTCGGCAAGCAGTTCGCATGGTTCACTGAGAACCTCAGCAACCGCACCATACCCGGACAGCCCATACGTCGCATCGACGAACTGCTCTACCCCATGGACAAGACTACGCAGGAGAACATGCGTCCCGACTTACTGATTACCTTCGGTGGACATGTCATCTCGCGCCGCTTGAAATACTTCCTGCGCAACCATAAGCCCACAGAGCACTGGCACGTGGCAAGCGACGGCGCCATAGCCGACCTCTATGGCGGTGCACTGACAACAGTCATCGAGATGGACCCATTCGAGTTCTGGGAGCGCATAGCCACGCTGATAGAAGACGTTCCGCCTACATATCCACGCCAATGGGAGACGCTTGCCGCCAAGCTGCCGCAACCTTGCTTCGACTATTCAGAGATGTATGCCGTCGGTGCACTCATGGAGAAGCTCCCATCAGGATGCTCTCTGCATCTGGGCAATGGCTCTGCTGTGCGCTACGCACAGATGTTCAGCCTGCCCGACGACGTAGAAGTGCTGTCAAACCGTGGCATCAACGGCATCGACGGCAGTGTGTCAACAGCCTTGGGCTATTCCTTGGCATCCGACCGTCTGAACTTCCTCATCGTCGGCGACCTCAGCTTCTTCTACGACCTCACAGCACTGTGGAACAACAACTACGGCAGTAACATACGCATACTGCTGCTCAACAATGGTGGCGGAGAGATATTTCAGACTCTGCCCAAGCTGGAGATGGACGACCGCGAACGGCGCTTTGTGGCAGGCACACACACTACCGATGCTGCAGCATGGGCACAAAGCCGTGGCTTCCACTACCTGCATGCACACGACAAGCATGAGCTTGATGCCGCACTCACCGACTTCACCAATCCGTCGATAGGTCGTCAGCCACAACTCCTTGAGGTATTCACCGACAAGGCCTCCGATGTGGAGATGCTGCGTCAGTACTACCACAGTCTGCGGAAGTAAACGCGTGCAAGCACTTGCACCAGTATTATGGTGTAGACTTGTGCCTATATAGGCATGAGCCAAGACGTATATACGTAAAGGCCCAAAGGTTCGTACCTTTTGACCAAAAGGTTCGTACGTCTTGACCCAAAGGTTCGTACGTCTTGGCCCAAAGGTTCGTACGTCTTGGCCCAAAGGTTTATAGGCATGTAAAAGGGTCAGTAGAAAAACCGTGGGGATATTTCCATGTCCTATATGTATGTACCTCTTCGAGGCACTGATAGGGGTGGATGCTTGTGGCCCCAGACTGCGGTCGCTGCGCTCCCTTAGTCTGGGGTTATCCATATAATCAACCTCTTCGAGGCTGCAAGTCCTCTCAATATCAGTCCCATAGCACATAAGACGTAGCACATAAGACGCAACACATAGCACGTAACACATAACACGCAGCACGCAACACGTTAATTTACCTCTCCGAGGCTGCACGTTCTCTCAATATGTCACGCAACACGTTTAACGTTTATGACCTGTCACGCTTCACGCAACACGCTTAACGCTTAACGTTGTATGTCCTGCTGTGGTGCCTCGAAGAGGTACATTATTGGGATAACCCCAGACTAAG
>CAYXLA010000017.1:0-19695 GCA_964465765.1 uncultured Bacteroidaceae bacterium
CAAGCCACGGTGCATACAAGTTCAAGCCGGAGCAGTGCACACGCGACCCGAAGACAGGCCGTCTGGTTCCTCCTCCATTGGCATTCGACGTTCTGCACGAGGTCGAGAAGAAGCTCCCGGGCTTCCCAATCGTTCTCCACGGATCTTCTTCAGTTCCACAGAACTATGTTGACATCATCAACAAGTACGGTGGCAATCTGCCTGATGCAGTTGGTATACCTGAGGAGCAGCTTCGCGAAGCATCGAAGAGCGCTGTTTGCAAGATCAACATCGACTCCGACTCTCGTCTGGCTTACACAGCAGGTGTCCGCGAGACATTCGCTCTGCATCCAGAGTACTTCGACCCGCGTCAGTATGGCAAGGTTGCACGCAACTACATGACCGATATGTACAAGGGCAAGATCAAGGACGTCCTTGGCTCGGATCACAAGTTGGCAAACTGCGACTAATCGCCGAAGTCGAAAGAAAAGACAACAACGCTGTGCCACACGCTATGGTGCACAGCTTTTCCAAGACTGCTGTGAAAACCTCACGGCAGTCTTTTTTCGACTCAGTAGAAACCCCGTAACACCCAGTCCTGTGGGAGCGGATACAGAATCGGTAGAAATGGGTGGGGAAGAGTCTTATCCTATGGCGCGTGTACCTCTCCGAGGCACGGGAAGATGGTATCACTCCTATCCCCAGCGACCGCAGTCTGGGGTATTGAACGCGCCCAGTATGTGCCTCGGAGAGGTACACGCGCTAAGGGACATGGTAATTGTCCGGATCTTATCACCATTTGACATTCTACTGCCCCCGGATACATATTAAAAACACACAGAGCGATAATCATACCCTAATGGCAGACAATTTCCTGGAGAAACACTTCGCAGAGTACGAGCAGCGCAAGGCGGCATGGCTCAAGAAACGCCGCTGCAGCAAGAAGCCGCCGCAGAAGGATGCACGCCTGCATGCCTTCAGCGAACCTACCGACGGCATCGACATGCCGGCAGCGCTCAACGACCCCTTCTGCTACCAGCCGCATCCGCTGTGCCTGATGGCGGCACGCGACGTGCAGCAGTTTGTCGGCAGCAGGGCAGAGTGGGGCGACGAGCTGGAACGCGGCAAAATGTTCGGCGTCCTCGCCGTGAAGGACAAGGACGGCAGTCTGGGCTTCCTCGCAGCCTTTTCCGGTTTGCTCGACGGGCGCAACGACATCCCTTACTTCGTGCCTCCTGTCTACGACCTCCTGCAGCCTCAGGGCTTCTTCAAGGTCGAGGAGGCGGAGATATCGCAGCTCAATGCCCGCATCGACAGCCTCAGGCAGTCGGACGCGTATAAGAGTGATGTTGAGGAGTTGTCACGCCTGCAAGCCGAGGCTGACAGCGCACTTGGAACGTTGAAGCAGCAGATGGCAGAAGCCAAGGCGCGACGCGACGACCAGCGTCAAGGCACCCTCACCGAAGCCGAGGAAGAGGAGCTGACACGCGAGAGCCAGAGGCAGAAAGCAGAATATCGCCGCACGGAGAAGGAGTGGCGGCAACGGATGGAAGCGTTGCAACAACGCGTCAGTGATGTCGACGGCGAGGTTGACCGGCTGAAGCACGAGCGCCACGAACGCTCTGCCGCATTGCAGGAGCGCTTGTTCCACCACTTTGTGATGATTGGCTGTGACGGTCGCCGTCAGGATTTGTGTCAGATATTCAATCAGTCACGCGGCCAGCTGCCGCCTGCCGGTGCAGGAGAATGTGCCGCACCAAAGTTGCTGCAGTATGCCTATAAGCACGGCATGAAGCCGCTGGCGATAGCAGAGTTCTGGTGGGGTGCTTCGCCCAAGGATGTGGAGCGCGTGCACGGCAGTTTCTATCCGGCATGCGAGAGCAAGTGTCGGCCCATACTCGACTTCATGCTCCACGCTGCGGACGCTCAGTGAGGCTGACACCCGCAGTGATGGGGTGCAGCCGCGGGCGTTTTGGCTTAATTATTGTGCTTAATTGTTGAAGTAGTAGAGGAACGTGGCGGTTCCGTCGAGGGCGTGCTTCTTTTCGTTCTCAATCTCGATGTAGAACTGAATCTCAGCCTTGGCAATTCCGCGCAGGTTGACGAGCGACTTCAGGTCGGCAACGAGGCGTATGCGCTGTCCGCAGAGCACAGCCTGTCCGAAGCGCATCTTGTCCATGCCGTAGTTGATCATCATCTTCAAGTTGTTCACCTGGATGATGTCGTCCCACAAGTGCGGAAGTACCGACAGCGTCAGGTAGCCGTGGACTATCGTCGAGTGGAACGGGCTCTCCACCTTGGCACGTTCGGGGTCTGTATGTATCCACTGGTGGTCTTGTGTGGCGTCGGCAAAGAGGTTAATCCTGTCCTGTGTCATCTCGATGTAGTTCGACACGCCGATTCTCTTACCCACATAACCTTCAAATTCTTCGTAGTTGTTGATTATAGCTTTTCCCATAGGTCGTAACTATAGATTGTTTTTCACATTTTCTTCTTTTGTGTGCAAATATTGATTGCGGTGCAAAAGTACACAATATTTGCTACATTGTGCAGATTGCCTATTTTTTTATCTGAGTTCGTGCCTTTGGGCACCGGCGGCTTGGGCAGAAGATAAAATGCGCTTCGCGCACATAGTAATAAGGAACATTTGCACTATCTTTGTGCGGCTATTAACAAGTACCATATATCTATGAGCATATTTTCAAAACTGTTCGGAAAGAAAGACGAAAGCGTCTCGGCAAAGAGCGCCGAAGACTTCATGTCGCTGACGCGCGTCTACTTCCAGTCGGCATTGGCCGTCAACCTCGGCATAACAAACGTACGCTTCATCCCCGACGTGGCAAACTTCAAGCGGCTGTTCAAGGTTCCCACCGTTGGCGGCAAGTTGGGACAGGGCGAGAAAGCCGCTGCCCGCAAGATGTTGATGCAGGACTACGGACTCAGCGAGAACTACTTCAAGGAGATAGACAACTCCATAAAGAAGCACTGCCGCACTCAGGCACAGGTGCAGCCGTACATGTTCATGTTCCAGGGCTTCACCAACGACCTGATGATGATGATAGGCAACCTCATGCAGTGGAAGCTGCGCGTGCCTGCCATGTTCAAGAACACCATACGCGCCTCCGTCGAGTCCACCGTCCACGAAATCTGCACCAAGGCCATCTGGAAGAAGGACGACGAGCAGAAGACGGCAGCCGGCATACAGGCATACAAGGAGCGCCTCAGCTTCTCCGAAGCATGGATGTCGGAACTGGTCTACAACATCGTGATGCTGGCAAAGACCACGAAGAAGAAACCCGAAGACAAAGCCGAGGGCAAAACAGCCAAATAATCACAGCCAAAATTGTGGAACATTGGCAGGAAAAAGATTAACTTTGCGCATACTAAAGGAAGTACATTATAAACACTATCTTTAAAAATAAAGTAGAATTATGAAAATTGAGAAAATTGTAGCTCGTGAGATTATTGATTCACGTGGCAACCCAACTGTTGAGGTTGACGTTGTGTTGGAGAATGGTGTATTAGGCCGTGCAGCCGTTCCGTCGGGTGCTTCTACAGGCGAGAACGAGGCCCTCGAGCTTCGCGATGGCGACAAGGCTCGCTTCGGTGGCAAGGGTGTCCTGAAGGCTGTCAAGAACGTCAATGAGGTCATCGCTCCGGCACTCAAGGGCGACTGCGTGCTGAACCAGCGTGCCATCGACAAGAAGATGCTGGCACTCGACGGCACTCCTACAAAGAGCAAGCTCGGTGCAAACGCCATCCTCGGCGTATCACTGGCATGCGCTAAGGCTGCTGCTGCTGCCCTGAACATTCCTCTGTACCGTTACATCGGTGGCTGCAATACATACACCATGCCTGTTCCTATGATGAACATCATCAACGGTGGTGCACACTCTGACGCTCCTATCGCATTCCAGGAGTTCATGATTCGTCCCGTAGGCGCTCCTAACGAGAAGGAAGCTATCCGCATGGGCGCTGAGGTGTTCCACGCACTGGCTAAGCTGCTGAAGAAGCGCGGCCTCTCTACAGCCGTAGGCGACGAGGGTGGTTTCGCTCCTGCACTCAATGGCATCGAGGACGCTCTGGAGAGCATCTGCCAGGCAACAAAGGACGCTGGCTACGAACCGGGTAAGGACATCCGCATCGCTATGGACTGCGCAGCTTCTGAGTTCGCAACATGCGAGAACGGCGCTTGGTACTACGACTATCGTCAGCTCAAGGACGGCAAGAAGAAAGATCCTAACGGCAAGAAGCTCACAGCCGACGAGCAGATTGCATATCTCGAGGAGCTCATCAGCAAGTATCCTATCGACTCTATCGAGGACGGTCTCGACGAGAACGACTGGGACAACTGGGTTAAGCTCACCGCAAAGATTGGCGACCGCTGCCAGCTGGTTGGTGATGACCTGTTCGTAACCAACGTCAAGTTCCTGCAGAAGGGTATCGAGATGGGCGCTGCTAACTCAATCCTCATCAAGGTTAACCAGATTGGTTCACTGACCGAGACTCTCGACGCAATCGAGATGGCTCACCGTCACGGCTACACCACAGTTACATCTCACCGTTCGGGCGAGACCGAGGACACAACTATTGCCGACATCGCAGTAGCTACCAACTCTGGTCAGATTAAGACTGGTTCAATGAGCCGCACCGACCGTATGGCTAAGTACAACCAGCTCATCCGCATCGAGGAAGAGCTCGGCGACAACGCTAAGTATGGTTACAAGAAGCTGAAGTAATCAACCCGATACTTTAGGTCTTAATATCCATGAGGCTGCACCGCAACATCGCGGTGTGGCCTCTTTTCATTTCAGGGACTGCACTGCACAACATCGCGGTGTGGCAAAAAAGACATTAATGTCTAGGGGCAAGATGATTAATGTCTAAGGCCATCACGATTAATGTCTAAGGGCCGAGACATTAATGTCCCTAAAAGTTGCTGCTTATACGTCAGGATTTGTGCCTATATATCCCCATGGTTTTTCTACTGACACGATTACAGCAGCATGAAGGCGGCGGAACACAGCAACACCATCAGTACTTCTGCTCGGCGGTTGGTGCGAACGGCGACGAGCATATCGGCGGTGGTCAGATTGCGGTCGTTGGTGCCGATATATGGTTTGGGGAAAAGTTCGCCGAAGTAGTAGTGCGGACCGCCAAAGCGGCAGTCGAGTATGCCGGCAAGGGCAGACTCCGGATAGCCCGAATTGGGACTGGCGTGGCAGCGCCCGAAGCGGCGGACAAATCCGAACAGGTCGAGCCGCCACATGCCAATCAGCATCAGTGCAGCCGTGAGGCGTGCCGGCAGATAGTTTGCCACATCGTCGAGGCGTGCGGCGAAGCAGCCGAACTCAAGGTAACGTTCGGTGTGATAACCCACCATCGAATCCATGGTGTTCACCATCTTGTATGCCATCATGCCGGGGACGCCGCCTATGATGAGCCAGAACAGCGGCGCCACGACACCGTCGCTGAGGTTTTCTGCCAGCGTCTCGAGGGCGGCAGCACGCACTTCCTGTGCGCTGAGCTGCGATGTGTCGCGTCCCACGATGCGTGCCACCTGCTGTCGGCCTTCGTCGAGCGAGCGGTCCAGAGCGTGGAACACGGCGCGGACCTCACGTATCAGCGTCGTGCCTGCCAGACAGAAGAATATCAGCGTGGCTTGCACGACAAGCGTCAGCAGAACGGACAACTCGTTGCACAGCGCCAATAGTGCCCATGTGCCGAACAATACGACGAGCACCAGCGTCACTGCCATGAATGCTCCTTTGAGTCTGCGGTGCGTGCCGTGATTGAGGTGGTGCTCCATGAACGAAATCATGCGTCCGAACAGCACGACAGGATGCGGCAGACGCGCCGGATCGCCAAAGGCAAGATCCATGAACCAGCCGAGGAGCAGTGCTGTCAATATCGTTTCGGTCATCATCGTGCTTCGTATTCTTTAATTAATAGTGGTGTAACTGTTTCTTCAATCAATGGTTGTACCGTCGTTTCTCTGGTCAATAGTTGTGTCGTCGTTTCTTCAATCAATATTGTTGCCGTCGTGTTCTTTAATCATAGTGGTGTAGTCATTCCATCAGCCAATCGGCAACAGCTTGCACCAATGCGTCGTTCTCGTCGGGGTCTTGTGCCGCTATGCGGAAGAAGCGTCCGTCGAGTCCCTCGAAGTTTGACGCGTCGCGAATCAGCAGACCGTGGTTGTGCATCAAGTAGTCCTTCAGTGCCGACGCACGTCCGGTTCGCAGTTGCACCAGCATGAAGTGTGTGTCGGTGCTCCACGCCTCGAGTGCTCCGAGGGCGTTGAGCTTGCTGCGCAGACGTTGTGCCTCGAGCAGGCGGCTTTCCAGTGGAGGAATGTTGTCGACTCCGTGTTCGAGGAGGTACAGTCCGGCTTCTATGGCGACAGCGTTGACCGACCACGGCATGCGGTTCGAGCGCAGACGCGAAAGCAGTCCGTCGTTGCCGGTGATGAAGCCGAGGCGGATGCCTGGAACGCAGTATTTCTTCGTCATGCTGTGCAGCAGCAACACGTTGTCGAACGCAAGCGTTTCGGCGGCAGAGAGCAGCGGACGCAGCGTGAAGTCTTCGTACGACTGGTCGAAGACGAACAGCACCTCACTGTTGTTGCCGATGAGGTTCAACACATATTCCTTGTCGAGCACCGTTCCCGTGGGGTTATTGGGATTGCAGATCCAGCACATTCGTATGTTGTGCGGCAAGCGGTAGTCGCAATCTGCCGCCGGAAGCGTGTAGAGCGACGTCACGTGGCAGCCGTGAATGGTGCACGCGTCGGCATATTCGCGGAATGTGGGCTGAAGGACAGCCGCTTCCGTGCCGCGGAATGTCTGTGCCGTCAGGTAGATGGCTTCGGTAGCTCCCGACGTTACCATCACGTTCTTTGGCGGAATATTGCAGTGGCGTGCTACGGCGCGTTCCAGACTGTAGGCCTCGGGCTCAGGATAGCTGCCGATGACGCCCAGCCGCCCTGCAAGATGCGACGTCAAGCCCGACAGGTCGGCATGGCTGTAGATGTTGGAACTGAAGTTCGTATTCGGCGCACTGCCGTATCTGTACATGTCGTCGCCGTGTCCCTCAATCATTGTCTGTAAGTATTTTGTAGATCAAATCCATATTGACGTAGCGGCGAATGTGGTCTGCCAGCATGTCGTACTGACTGTCTTTGAATGCGTGATAGTCGAAGTCCTTGCCGGCTTCGCTGATCTTCCCCTCGAACGGGCGCAGCAGGAAGTCCATGAAGCCGCGATTGTCGAGAATGCCGTGAATGTATGTCCCCATGCAGGTGCTGTCGGCATAGTATCCGTCGGTATGTCCGTCGGCGAAGACCGCCAGCGGCGAAGCCTCGGTCCCGGAGACAGGATGCGTGTCTCCCATGTGGATTTCGTATCCTTCCATGACGTCATCGGTCCCGGCTTCGGCGACGGCGAGGCAGAACTTGTCCTGTCGCGTCACCTTCTCTCCGGTCATCGTCGTGCTCAACGGCAGCAGCGACAGTCCCGGCAGCCGCTCTATGTCGCCCTCCACATGATTCGGGTCGAGCACTTCGGCGCCCATCATCTGGTAGCCGCCGCAGATGCCCAGAACGGTTGTGCCTTTGCGGTGCGCCTCAATCACTGCCCGGGCCACACCGTTGCGCCGCATCTCGTACAAATCGTCGATGGTGCTCTTGCTGCCAGGCAGTATAATGATGTCGGCTTTCGCGAGGTCGTCGGTATTGTTCGTGTAGTACATGTGCACACGCGGGTCGTGTTCCAGCACGTTGAAGTCGGTGAAATTGCTGATGTGTCTCAGCAGAACCACGGCGATGTTCACCTTTCCGTGTTCGGCCTGACGGCTCTTCGCAGCCAGCGCCACGCTGTCTTCCTCCTCTATATATATATTGTTGAAGTAAGGAACCACTCCGACGACCGGCACGTGGCACAAGTCTTCAATCATCTTCGTGCCCGTGTCGAACAGACGGAGGTCGCCGCGGAATTTGTTTATCAGTATGCCTTTGATGTGTCTGCGCTCTTCGGGCGTCAGCAGTTCCATGGTGCCATAGACGCTGCCGAACACTCCTCCGCGGTCGATGTCGCCCACGAGAATCACGTCGGCACCGGCATGTATCGCCATCGGCATGTTCACAATGTCCGTGTCGCGCAAGTTTATTTCCGAAATGCTTCCAGCCCCTTCCATCACGATGGGGTTGTAGATTGCCGCCAGTCGGTCGTAAGCCCGGCACACTTCGGCACGCAATTCCTCGCGTCCGTCCTTCCGGAAGTAGTCGTAGGCGTCGCGGTTTCCGATTGGTTTTCCGTTCAGCACCACCTGACTCGTGTGGTCCGACTGCGGCTTCAGCAGCAGTGGATTCATGTCCGTATGGCACGGAATGCCCGCCGCCTCTGCCTGTACCGCTTGTGCCCGTCCAATCTCCAAGCCTTCGGGCGTGGCAAACGAGTTGAGTGCCATGTTCTGTGCCTTGAAGGGCGCAGGAGAGTAGCCGTCTTGCAGGAAGATGCGGCAGAAGCCAGTAGCAATGACGCTCTTGCCGACGTCACTGCCCGTACCGGCAAACATTATGGGGTGCAGTCTACGCATAAGTTCCACAAAGGTAAATAAAATCCTGCCGCTGTGCCTTCGCGCCTTCGAAAAAGGACTATATTAGCCGCGTAAAACGCATTGAGAGAGGGGACACATGCACGACAGTCAGTTGACAGATTTATATACGCGCTACAGTGGCGGTGAGCCGCAGAGCGTGCAGAAGCTTGCCGCGTCGGGTTCCAACCGGCAATACTTCCGATTTGCCGCAGCCGACGGCACGACGCTGATTGGTGCTGTAGGCACTTCTGTCGAGGAGAACGAAGCCTTTCTGTACATGTCGCGCCACTTCCGGCAGCAGGGACTGCCTGTGCCGCAGATATTGGCGCAGAGCGACGATGCGTCGTGCTATCTGCAGGAAGACCTTGGCAGCACGTCGTTGTTCGTCGCAATCGGCAGCGGACGACAGACCGGATGCTTCAGCGACGACGAGAAGGCATTGCTGCACGATGTCATGCGACTGCTTCCGCGCGTGCAGTTCCTGGGGGCTGCGGGCATGGACTTCAGCCGCTGCTATCCGCAGCCCGAGTTCAACAGACGCAGCGTGTTGTGGGACTTGAACTACTTCAAGTACTGCTTCCTGAAGACCACCGGACTGGAGTTCAATGAAGACCATTTGGAAGACGACTTCGAGGCAATGACGCGTGTTCTGTTGTCGGAACACTGCGACAGCTTCATGTATCGCGACTTCCAGAGCCGCAATGTGATGATTCGCGACGGGCAGCCGTGGCTCATCGACTATCAGGGCGGCCGTCGCGGTCCGTACTTCTACGACGTTGCCTCTTTCCTTTGGCAGGCTCGGGCAAACTATCCCGACGACCTGCGTGCAGAACTCATCGACGAATACTTCAATGCCTTGCAGTCGTACCACAGCGTCGACCGTGAGCACTTCGGACGCATGTTGCGCCATTTCGTGCTGTTCCGCACGCTGCAGGTGCTTGGTGCATACGGCTTCCGTGGCTGCGTGGAACACAAGCCCCACTTCATACAAAGCATTCCGTTTGCCGTCAAGAATCTCAGACAGCTACTCCGTGGTGGCAGCTTCGCCGAATATCCATATCTCGACAACCTCTTGAGGCAACTTGTGGCACTGCCGCAGTTCAATGTCGCGGCTCCGACAGTAGGAACCGGTGTGCCTGACAGCAAACCGCCACTCGTGGTCTCGGTCTTCAGCTTTGGCTACAGGAAAGGTGGAATCCCGTTGGATTGCAGTGGCAATGGCGGCGGATTCGTATTCGATTGCCGCGCAATTACCAATCCAGGACGCTTGGAACAGTTCCGCAGTCTCACTGGTTTGGACCGTCCTGTAATCGACTTCATCGAGAACTGCGGCGAGATGCAACCGTTCCTGGAACATGCATACGCACTGGTCGATGCAGCGGTTGAACGCTACATGCGTCGAGGCTTCACCAGTCTGATGGTGTGCTTTGGCTGTACCGGCGGCCAGCACCGTTCGGTGTATGCGGCGCAGCACATGGCAGAACACGTCAATAGCAAGTATGGCATCGAGGTGCAGCTGCATCACAACGAACAGAATATACACCAACAGCTCAACGCCAACGGACAATGAAAGCAATGATTTTTGCAGCGGGTATAGGCTCGCGCCTACGGCCTTTGACCGACACAATGCCCAAGGCACTGGTGCCTGTCGGCGGAGTCCCCATGCTTCAGCGCGTCATCCTGCGGCTTAAGGAGTCGGGATTCACGGAGATAACGGTCAATATCCACCACTTTGGCGAGCAAATCCTGAGCTTTCTCAATGCAAACGCGGCGTTTGGCGTGACGATTCACATCAGTGACGAGCGTGGCCGACTGCTCGACACGGGCGGCGGAATCTTGAAAGCACGTCCGTTTCTCGATGGCAGCGAGCCATTCCTCGTCCACAATGTCGACATAGCCAGCGACGTGGACCTGGCAGCAATGTACAGACAGCATCTCGCGGGCACGGCGGCGGCAACACTGCTCGTCAGCGACAGAGACACATCGCGCAAGCTGATATTCAAGAAGGACGATGATGACTCCACCGGACAACACGACGCCGGACTTCGCCTGTGTGGATGGACGAATCTGGCGACGGGTGAGGTGCGTCCGCAGGGCTTCGTGCCCGAAGAGGACAAATGCCGCAAGCTGGCATTTGGCGGCATTCACGTCATCTCGCCGGAGCTATTCAATTATATGGGTACAGGCACCGAATGGCAGGGAGCGTTCCCAATAGTGCCGTTCTACCTCGACGTCTGCACGCACTTGAAGCTTGCGGCATACATGCAGCCCGACATACACTGGTTCGACATCGGCAAGCCCGACACGCTGGCACGCGCCGATGCCTATTATTCGCAGAAATGAACAAGATATACACGTGTCCACAACTGGAAGAGGCAATAGAGGAATGGGGCATCCTGCCGCTGCTGCCTACAGGCATCGATGGCTGGTCTGCCGACGAGCTGACGTCTGAAGAGTGCCGTTACGTCAGTCTGCCCGACGGCGGTTGGGAGTGGCCGCTCTGGGAATGGAAGGGCGGAGCCATAAGGGAAACCGGTTGTGCCTACGGCAAGTTCGTGCTGGGCAAAGCTGCGTTCATAAGCAAAAAGCTGTGGCCTGACTTCTGCAACTGGCGTCGCAGCATCTCGCCACAGATTGAAGAGGAAAGCATTGAAGAGACAATCCTGTATGCGCTCTCTGAAGGTGGAAGCATGATTACCCGCGACCTGCGCAAAGCCTGTGGATTCACCGGACCAAAGATGCGCGGACGCTTCGACGCCTACGTGGCACGACTGCAGAATGCCGGATACATCGTCACCGAAGACTTCGTCTATCCTCACGCTCACGACGGCAAGGAATACGGATGGGGCTGGGCGCTGCTGACAACAGCCGAAAGCCGCTTCGGCAAGGAAGCATGCCACATCGACCGCAGTCCCAGTGAGTCGCATTCCATATTGATGGAGCATCTCAGGTGCATACTCCCCGATGCTGCCGATGTCACATTAAGAATGATACTGAAAGATAAACAATAGAAGATACCCCAGAATGATACAGAGAATCTGCAACTTCATATCGAAATACTTTGCAGCCATAGTCGTTGTTGTGGCGGCTGTGTCGCTGTTCCTGCCGTGGACGTTCAACTGGATTTCCACATCGTGGATTACGCCGATGCTCGGCTTCATTATGTTCGGCATGGGACTGACGCTCGACCCTCACGACTTCAAGGTCGTGCTGATGCGTCCACGCGACATCATCGTCGGCAGTGCCGCGCAGTTCATCATCATGCCTCTGACCGCTTTCGTGCTCGCACGACTGTTCGGGCTCAGCGACGAACTGGCTGTCGGAGTCATCCTTGTGGGCTGCTGTCCTGGTGGAACAGCATCGAATGTCATGACCTTTCTTGCTAAGGGCGACCTTGTCCTGTCTGTCGGAATGACGACTGTCAGCACCGTACTTGCACCCGTCATGACGCCGCTGCTCATGCTCCTCTATGCCGGCGAGAGGATACAGGTCGATGCTTTGGGCATGTTCATGAGCATCATCGAGGTCGTCATTCTTCCCATAATTGCCGGTCTTGCCGTGCAGAAGCTGTCTCCCGGCTTCACCAAGAAGGCTGCAGCCTATCTGCCGGCGTTGTCGTCGATAATGATAACGTTGATTGTCGGCAGTGTCGTCAGTGCCAATGCTGCTAAACTGCTTGTGGGCGGCGTGCTTATTGTTGCCGTTGTGATGCTGCATAATGTCTGCGGACTGGCACTCGGTTTCGGCATCAGTCGTCTGTTGAGGCTGCCTCACAGCAAATGTTCTGCCATATCCATCGAGGTCGGCATGCAGAACAGCGGACTTGCCAGTTCACTGGCGGCTGTTCATTTCGCCATGTACCCCATGGCAACAGTGCCTGGAGCCATCTTCTCGGTGTGGCACAACATCAGCGGAGCACTCATAGCGAAGCTGTATGCCTGGCAGCAGGACAAGATTGACCGAGTGAAACCTTAGCAGCCAGTCGAACGCGACAGCCTCTCTTCCGTAGCGGCTGTCCTGCCGTCATCACTCGTGCCTTGCCAGACGTTCGGCAGCGAGGGTCTCGTATTTCGTTCCCGGACGACCGTAGTTGGCATACGGATGTATGGAGATGCCGCCACGCGGAGTGAAGAATCCCGTCACCTCTATATACTTGGGGTCCATTAGTCGGATGAGGTCTTTCATAATGATGTTCACACAGTCCTCGTGGAAGGCTCCGTGGTTCCTGAAGCTGAACAGATACAACTTCAGACTCTTGCTCTCCACCATCCTGACGTCGGGGATGTACGAAATTCGTATCTCGGCAAAGTCCGGCTGTCCCGTAATTGGGCACAGGCTCGTGAACTCGGGGCAGTTGAAGCGCACCCAGTAGTCGTTTTCCTGATGCTTGTTGTCGAATGTCTCCAACACTTCCGGCGCATAGTCCTGACGGTAAACGGTCTTGTTTCCTAGCGCATTGAGTTCGGCTCTCTTTTCTTGCATAACTGTAGTTTTTCCTTTTAACGGCGCAAAAGTACTGAAACTGACGGCATAAACGCTACTTTTGCTCCACCCATGAGCAACGAGAAAGCATATTTCAATGTCTACAGAAGTCGGAGCGGACTTAGCAAGGTGCGCTTCAACTATCCCGAATACTACACTCTCTCGCTCAAGCTGACGCCCGGCAAGTTGTTCTATGCCGACAAATGGACCGAAGTCAGCACGCCTGCACTGATATGCTCCATGCCTGGACTGTCGTATGCATGGGAGCCCGACGGCGAAGAACGCGGCTTCACCTGCATCTTCAACGATGCCTTCGTCTCTGACGACGAAAAGGAACAGTTCCTCAGCAAGACACCGCTGCTCGACAAGAACATGGACCGCATCATTCCGCTTGGAGGCAGCCGCTTGGAGGCAGTCGCCGACATCTTCGGCAAGATGGCAGACGACATGACCACCATCGATGCCAGCCTGCTGCACGACATCATGCACAGCTATCTGCACCTGCTGCTCTTCGAAGCTGCAAAGGCGGCACAAGCCGTGAGCGCTGCCACACAATATCGTCCAATGGGCAACGCTGCACAGCGCATCGTGGAGCTCTTCATCAACCTGCTTGACCAGCAGTTCCCGACACACTATCCCGACCACACGCTCACACTGCGTTCTGCCACCGATTATGCCGAGCGCCTGTCCGTACACACCAATCATCTGAACCGTGTAGTGAAGCAGATTACAGGCAAGACCACAACCCAAATCATCGCCGGACGCATCTGCGGCGAAGCACTGCGACTGCTGCGTAGCACCGACATCAGCATCGGCGAAGTGGCATATGCACTGGGCTTCGAAGAAGTGTCCTCGTTCAGCAACTTCATCATGCGCCACACTGGACGCACGCCGTCACAGCATCGCACGGCATAGACCGTTTCCCCGCACATAAGTCCACGATTAAGGACACTAATGCCGATTGTTTGATTCGGACAACAAACGGTTTGATTCGGACAAATGCAGCCCGACAAGACTCTCCATCTTTGCATCGGGAAACTAATATAACATGACACAGACATATATATAATATGACACAGACAGACAAGAACATAGAAATATCACAGGCACTCTACGACGAAGGTTGCTCGTGCATCGTTAGCAACAAGGACACGCGCAAGTTCACCCGCCGCGGAATAGACGACTTGTACTACCTGCTTAACAACGAGCCCGACTTCCTGCATGGAGCATTCGTGGCAGACCGCATCGTGGGCAAGGCAGCAGCAGCACTCATGATAACAGGAGGTGTTGGCAGCGTATATGCCGACCTCATCAGCGTGTCGGCACTGACACTGTTGCGCAATGCCGGCATCGAGACCGACTATGCACAGGTAGTCACATACATCAAGAACAATCGGCTGACCGACTGGTGCCCCGTCGAAGCCATGTGCTACAACGAGGAAAACCTCGACGACATACTCAGCATCATAAACCACTTCGAGGCCAATAAGGAACGTTACTTCAAACCACGGCAAGACGCGGCAGACAATAAGTGAACGCAAACACTCATATATATATAGTATATCAGAAGCCCATAGAGACATGAAGAAGACAATACTATTGACAACTCTGCTCGGCGGACTCATGATGCCGGCAGCAGCACAGAACAGCAACGACAAAGACGTGTCGCGCGACTATCAGACCGATGAGGTGGTAATCACCGGAACGCGCAATGCGACCGACGTCCGACAT
This sequence comes from uncultured Bacteroidaceae bacterium, assembly GCA_964465765.1. GTDB lineage: Bacteria > Bacteroidota > Bacteroidia > Bacteroidales > Bacteroidaceae > Bacteroides. Next base: position 14,788 of record CAYXLA010000017.1, read on the forward strand.
CTGCCTATGACCATAACCACCCTTAACCGACAGACGTTGATACAGGACAACCGCACCTCCGTGCTTCCTACGCTCAGCGAACAAGTGCCCGGACTCTTCGTTACGAGTCGTGGCATATTGGGATATGCCGTGTCCGATGGCGGTTCGGGCAGCATGTCTCTGCGAGGCGTCAGTGCCAGCTCAGGCCGGATGATGGTGCTCATCGACGGACATCCACAATACATGGGCATCTTCGGACATCCCATTGCCGATGTCTACCAGACGTTCCTTGCCGACAAGGTTGAGGTCCTGCGCGGACCGGCATCATTGCTCTACGGCTCCAACGCTATGGGCGGTGTGGTGAACATCGTCACACGCAAGATGCAGGACGATGGCGTCAACACCAACGTCAATGTGGGCTACGGCTCATACAACACTCTGCAGACCGAAGCAACCAACCGCGTGCGCAGTGGTAAGTTCAGTAGCGTCGTGTCGGCATCCTACAACCGTACCGACGGCCATCGCAGCAACATGGCGTTCGAGCAGTTCGGCGGCTACGGCAAGGTCGGCTATGAGTTCAGCGACAATTGGAATGCCTATGCCGACATCAACATGACCCACTTCAAGACACACAATCCCGGAACGGTGAGCGAACCTATTACCGACGCCACGCAGTGGATTACACGCGGTGCAGCTTCTGCTGCGCTGGAGAACCACTACGACAAGACCTCAGGCGCACTGAGCCTCTTCATCAACTGGGGACACCACAAGATAAACGACGGCTATTCTCTGTCCGCTGGCGAGACCCCGCAGACGGCCTATTATCTGTCCAACGATGCCTTGATGGGCTTCTCACTCTATCAGAGCGTGCAGCTGTTCCGCGGCAACCGCATCACCGCAGGCATTGACTTCCAGCACATCACTGGTCATGCTTGGAACAGATCCATCGCCACACGCGAGACCACAAATACCTATGCCGACAAGTCGGAGAACGAGATCGCCGGATACGTTGACTTCCGTCAGGACATCTCTTCATGGCTGACCTTCGATGCAGGCTTGCGCCTCGACCATCATTCTCAGGCTGGCACTGAGTGGGTGCCGCAGGCAGGCCTGTCGTTCCGTCTGCCTAAGGATGCTCAGATCAAGGCTATGGTGAGCAAGGGCTTCCGTTTCCCGAGTCTGAAGGAGATGTACATGTTCCCACCGCAGAACGACGATTTGAAGGCCGAGCGTCTGTGGAACTACGAACTGTCGTACACGCAGCGTCTGCTCGACAGCCGCCTTGTCTATGGCGTCAACGTGTTCTATCTCAAGGGCGACAACATGATACAGACACAACGCATCGACGGTCGTCCGCGCAATGTCAATACTGGCGAGGTAGAGAACTGGGGCTTCGAGTTGAACGGAACCTATCGCATCAACGATGCCTGGACAGTAAATGCCAACTACAGTGCACTTCACATGGAGAACCACGTGGTTGCAGCTCCTGAGAGCAAGCTCTATGGTGGCGTCAGCTACAGCCACGGCCGTTGGGCGTTCAATACCGGTGCGCAGTGGGTTAGCGGTCTGTTCACTGCCGTTGGCACCAACGAACAGAAGGAGAGCTTCGTGTTGTGGAATGCCGACATCAACTATCGTGTCAACAGTGCATTGACCCTCTATGCCAAGGGCGAGAACCTGCTGGCACAGAAGTATGAGATTAATGCTGGCTTCCCAATGCCAAAAGCCACATTCATGGGAGGTGTGAACATCAGCTTCTGACCTCCGTCCTTATTTGTGATTGCCGGCTGCCGTCTGCGTTCGAAGCAGATGTGTCGCCTGCATTTCCTTTGCATGGCAGACAATAATCCGTAACTTTACGCCCACATAAAGACACAAATACAATCATGGACAAGAACAATCAGAAGAGACAGATGCTGCTATGGATTGCAGCACTCGCCGTAGGAGCTGTCGTGGGACTTCTCGGCATAGACTTCGTCGATACAACCATGAACTTCGTTGCTACAGTCTACACGCGGCTGTTCCAGTTGCTTGCTGTGCCCACCATTGCACTGGCAGTGGCAACCACACTTGCCAGTCTTGGCACTGGCGTCAATGCCGGCAGGATGTTTCGCCGTGCCGTGGTCTACACACTGTTGACCACAACCTGTGCCGCTGCCGTGGGACTAATCCTCTACGTACTCATCGCTCCAGGCAATCTTCCAGAGACGCTGACGCAGAGTGGGGCAGGGGCTGTGCCGCAGAACCTTGAGAGCATGACCTATACAGACCATGTGCTCAGCGTCGTCCCCAACAATCTTGTACGTCCGTTTCTCGACGGCAACGTGCTGTCCATCTTGCTGCTCAGTGCTGCTGTTGGCATTGCATTGTCGCGCATGAAGCCGACTGAGGGTAGGGACATCGTCATTAAGGGACTCAACGGACTGCAGGAACTGTTGTTCATGTTGATACGCGGACTCATCTGGAGTCTGCCGCTTGGTATCGTGGCGTTTGCCGCACAGCTCAGTGCGCAGGTCTCGGCAGGAACGGTCATGGACTCCATTGGGCGCTATGTGCTTGTGGTCTTGGGCGGCAACTGTCTTCAGTTCTTCATCATCCTGCCACTGTTCCTGCTGGCACGCGGACTCAACCCTGTCCGTGTGCTGGGACGCATGATGCCGGCCGTGGTCATGGCATTGTTTACTAAGAGTTCGGCAGCCACACTGCCCGTCACCATGCAGTGTGCCGAAGAGAGGCTTGGCGTGAAGCGTGAGGTGTCACGTTTCGTACTTCCCATCTGCACCACTATTAATATGAATGGTTGTGCCGCCTTCATACTCGTTACGTCGCTCTTCCTGATGCAGAATGGCGGTTGGACGCTCGACATCGGTACGATGCTGTTGTGGCTCGTGCTCAGTGTTGTGGCTGCCATTGGCAATGCCGGAGTACCCATGGGGTGCTACTTCATGACGCTGAGTCTGATGTCGGGCATCGGCGCACCTGTTGGCATAATGGGAATAATCCTTCCCATCTACACCATAATAGATATGATAGAGACTGCCGAGAACGTGTGGAGCGACTCGTGCGTCTGCGCCATGACGGGTCGCGACCTTGATGCTTCGTCAGCGTCTGCCGAACGATGAACCTTCCTTCCACTGCGGAATGATGTCCGAGTGTGTCAGCTCATAGGCGAGGTCGAAGTATATCTGGAACTCCTGAAGCAGTCCGCCGTAGTCGTCGGTGTCGGGATGTAGCTCGTCTGTGGGCTTGTGATAGGTGTTTGCCCAATAGTCCTTAATCTTTGCTGCCGACCATTCGCGACCGTGCTCGCGGTTGTCGTTCCATCCCTTGGCAAACATGGCTGGCACGCCTTGCTGCACAAAGGCAAAGTGGTCCGAACGGTAGAACATGCCGTTGAAAGCATCGGGGTCGGGCATGATGTAGCGGCCGTATTTCTCCGCCAGACGAGCCATCATGTCGTCGAGTGTCGACTGTCCGTAGCCCGTTATGGTGAGGTCGTTGTTCTCGCCCCATAGCGGTATGACGTCGAGATTCAGCACAGCCACGGTCTTGTCTATGGGGAATATGGGATGCGACACATAGTACTTCGTGCCCTGGAATCCCGTCTCCTCACTGGTAGGGCAGAGGAACACGATGCTGCGTTCGGGCTGCTGCTTCAGCGACTTGAAGGCATGTGCCATCTCGAGCAGCCATGCCATGGCTGTGGCGTTATCTGTCGCTCCGTTAATGATTGTGTCTCCGTCTATCGGCTTGCCATGACCCAAGTGGTCCCAGTGGGCTATGCAGACAATGTTCTCTCCGTTGTCCTTGCTGCCTTGAATGTAGCCCACAACGTTGGGACTGGTGTTATAGGTGAAGGTGTTGTGCAGTCGTGTGCTGACGGTAGAGTTCAGTGCGAAGGGCTCGAAGTCAGGACGCTTCGACCGCTCTTTCACTTCGTCGAAGTCATAACCGTTGCGTCGTAGCAGCTCGCGAGCTTGTGCCTCGGTGATCCATCCCTCAAGCGGACAGCGGTATGAGGTGTCGGCCTTGTCGTCGATGTAGAGCTTCGACCGTGCTCCTGCCGTCACCACACTCCACGGATAGCCTGCACCACGCTCGTCGTGGACTATCAGTACACCCTTCAGCCTCTGCCGTGCTCCTTCCTCGAGCTTGTACATCCAACGGCCATAGTATGTCATGGTGTCGCCGGTGAAGTATGTCCCTTCCGTGCCCAGACCGGGGTCGTTGACAAACACTATTGCCACCTTGTTCTCGGGGTTCTCAATGCCTTGGTAGTCGTCCTTGCCATACTCGGGTGCCACGATGCCATAGCCGGCAAACACCAGTTCGGCATTGTCGATGCTGACCTCGGGCTCTATGAGCTTGGTGAATCCTGTGTAGTCCTCAAGATAGCGCAGGTTCATGTCACCCTGTGGTGTGGTTATGTGCATGATGTCGTCGCAGGTCACTGCCGACAGCACCAGCGGCACGTCCTGACGATAGGAGCCGTCGGTACCTATAGGTGTCAGTCCGAGTTCCTTCATCTGTTGTTCCAGATACTCCACGGCACGTTCGGCTCCTGCCGAGAACGGCTTGCGACCATCGCATTCGTCGCTACTCAGATAGGCAGCGTGTGCCTGCAACCTTTCGGCTGTTACTACTGCCTTTGCCTCTTCGGCTTCGTCGTTGCTGTTTGTGCCGCACGATGTCAGTATGGCTGCCAGCACGGCGGTGTAGATTAGTCTTTTCATCTTCTCTTGGGTTGAATTATAGGTGTACGGGTCTGTCCGGCTCAGTAAAAAATAGGTGGGGATAAGTCGCGTCCTTTAGCGCGTGTACCTCTCCGAGGCACGGGAATATGGTATCACTGCTATCCCCAGTCTGCACTGCGTTTAGACTGGGCTTTCTATGTTACCATCCAACTATTTTTACTTATATTTTTTCATT
>CAYXLA010000018.1:0-19518 GCA_964465765.1 uncultured Bacteroidaceae bacterium
TTTGGGGACATTAATGTCTCGGGGCTTGGACATTAATGTCTCGTGCCCTTTCGATTAATGTCTAGGGCCTTAGACATTAATGTCATTTTTCAGGACCGCCTCCAGTCAGCTTCATGAACGATTTCAAGCGACTTCTAAACACATTGCAACTGATATGATGCACGACTTCAGTCGTCTTGCAAGCCGCATGCGAGCCCAAGCTACTACCTATTTCAGTAATTCCAAGATGTTGAGGACGCCAGTTTTTCTACGCAACGGTATAGTTTTAGGCGTAAAACACAACTTCTCTCACTATGATTTGGAATTTCAAATCAAAATGAATATAATTGCGAAGTGATATGGTTTTAGGCTTCAAACGAAGCTTCTTGTTTAGCTATACGATTATGAGTGTCTGTGTAACTGTAGAAACAAAGAAATCCATTAAGCCGGATGACTTTCTCAACAAGCTGGCTGATAGCGGAGAAAAGATAGTGGTAACTTCAAGTGAGTTCCCCTGTGTAAAGTTTGGCAATCATCACACAGCCCTTCGAGGTATCGAAGTGAACCAAGAAGAGGATGGTTTTGAGGTTCGTGTGTGCTCCTTCGCTTCGGTGGCCGACTATCAACTTTTTGCAAAGACTATAGACGCACTGCTGAAGTTGACTGGCGGCAAGGCATATGACTATGACGACGATGATGATAGTCTTATTGATGACCCGATGGCAAAATTCAACGATGAGTGGATTGAGAAGCAGCGTGAGTCCAGCTTCATGCTAAACAAGATGATGTCTGCAAAGTATGGGCACGAGATTATTTTGTACGGTCTTTTCGAACAGTTCAGCGTCGGCCCAAAAATGTATCAAGGATTCAATATAGCCCCCAATGCAGATTACGACAAGGAAGACATGGATAGTCTGCAGAGCTACTTGGTAAACATGCAATGGTTTCTTGCCGAAAAGGAAGGTACTCACACAAGAATGATGATACCTGCACCATCTGGAGATGCAAGAGAAGGACTTACCATTTCAGCCATTAGCATCAAGGACGGTAAGGTGACTGACTTCGACTATATCTCACAGGCAAATCTGTTGGCCATATTCGATATGGATAACGAAGAGTCTAAACCTGTGCTCATTCCTTTCGAAGAGGCATGGAAGATTCTTCCACCAGACTCGTTCCGTCCGCTGGATGAATATCAGTATTTGAGAACAGGTGAAGTGACAGTTGACATGGTTCACAAAATGATGGAAAAAGCCAAGTGTCTCCAGCCAGAAGACTTATTCTTCCATCCCAAATATCCAGGACAAGGCTATGACGACACACAGAATACTGTAATATTGATGTGGAACCCATCCATTTCGAGTGTAACCCTTGAAGACCACAATGCCGCCGTCAAGCGCATGTTGACCGAATACTTCAACTGGAGTGTCTGGGACCATAAGAATGCCAAATGTGGCGACCGCTTCTATCTCGTGAAGGTGGGAAAGGACGGACACAATGGTATCGTGATGAGTGGTGTGTTCGACTCTCAACCTTATGAGTCGGACGACTGGAGCGGACGAGGCAGACAGACATTCTATATGGACATGAAACCAAATCTCATCCTCAATCCTGACACTGCACCGATGCTTACCACCGAAGAACTTATGAAAGCTATCCCCACCTTTGACTGGACAGGCGGTCACTCTGGCAGAATACTTTCTAAGGAAAATGCTATGAAGTTGGAAGGACTGTGGAGCAAATACCTGAAAAAGCACCAGGATGATGTTGATGGGGTGAATATGAACGCTATCGACTTGCAAATGATGTAGGGAGTGTCATTAAAGTAAGAGCTCTCAAGTGTACCTCTTCGAGGCACCACGTCCTATAGCGTAGGCACACTCAACGTAAATCGTCTGCGGAACTTATACGGAGGTTAAGCACGTAACACATACTGTTGCACCGAATTGAGTAGGACTACAAACCTGCGACGCGGAAGTCTAATCGAAAGCATTTGCTTGGGCTTGCAACTGTCACAAAAGCACACGCCTTTACGGTATAATAGAGGTGTAAATCCACCGTTTTCATACCCTAAAACGCCTCTTGGAGGGGTAAAACCAAGAAGAGTCCGCATGGCCAACATCGACCGCACAGACTCTTCATTTGTTAAGGTGGGTTCTATAAATTCCCACCTATATTCTTATCCGTTTTGTGTTATATATCGGGCCGGATAGTCACCCAATAGTAGTGAATCACTACTTGGTGTAGTGCAACTCCTTTGTCTCGGGGTCACGGCTGAAGTGCTTGTAGAAGTCCCACATGAGACGTGCCGTGGGCTTGAAGTTCCAGTGGCAGTAGTGGTTGATTACCACCATGCGAATCATTGGGACATTGCCTTTATAGAGCTGACCGTACTCCATCGTGATGCCATTCTTATTGGTCTGGATCTGCTTGCGGTCCTGCAGGGTGATTCCGAATGTGGCATCCTTGCTGAAGTCGAGTTCGGGAGTAACCTGCAGTCCGTTCATGGTCTGATAGATGTTCCATGCATTCAGAATGGAGTTTTCTTTCCAGTTGTCGGAATTGAGGAAACGCACTACCTCATCGTCCGAACCGATGACCGAGCAATAAGGCATCTCAATGTGTCCGCGCTTCTGCTTTGCTTCGTTCATGATGGGTTCACTGCCATAGCCGTAATAGCCCATGCCACGACCACTGAACAGTCCTCCTGAGTGTCCGCCAACAGCTGCGAAGACATACGACTTCTTAACACCAAGAGCTGTCGACGTCATGGAGCCAGCCGAGAGACCTTCGGTGTAGACACGCGAAGGGTCGAGGAACGGATACTTGTCGAGTATGGTGTAGACGACTGCCTCGATGCCATCGAGTCCCATTGCACTATAGTCGCGACTGCCCTGCCACTCAAGCTCAGCTACGGCAAAGCCTTCCTCGACAGACAGTTCTACGAATCCGCTTGTCTCAGCCTGCGTGCGCGGGTCATTGCCATTGCCATGGAGCAGAATCATCAGAGGCACAGAGTGCTCTGGAGCATTGAAGACCTGCTTTGGCAGATACTCGTACCAAAGATACTTCTGGTTGTTGGCTGGGTTCGGTCCCTGTATGGGGAACTCTACGACATGACGCTCCACGCCGAGCTGGTCGAACATGACGTATGGCTCAAGCTCGTACTCGACTATACCATTCTCATTGTCGATGCCTTGTGCCGTGTAGAACGTGTGATAGAGATTGTTGTAGCGATAGTTGCGGCTGAACAGCTGCGTCCAAGCATCGGCAATGAGGTCTTTCTGCGAAGCCTTGGCATCGCTGTTGACCACAACACGCAGCAGCGGTTCGTCGGCATTCTGATAGACTGTCAGCGTGCCTTCTGTCGATGTCTTCTCGGCTGCATTCTGTGCCACGTAAGCCTTGGCAGCCTTGGCTGCACCCTTACCGCCTACGTATACAGGCACTTTGTACTGTCCCTGCTTGCCACTGTTGCCACCGATGGAAGCTATGCCGGCAATGACACCAGCCAGACGACTCTGTGCCAAGTAGCGGTTGACGAATGTCGCACCGTTGCCCAAGGCAACGACCTTGACGTTTGATGCGATGCGGTTCTTGTTCAGCAGTTCATGGAATGCCTCGACATCTGCCTCACCATTGTAGGTTTCGCCGGTAGGGTTCACCACTGTAAGCGAACCGGAGTATTCCTTTGCAAGCTCGGGCAGACCAAGACTGTTGACAAGGTCGAGAGCTGTCTGCGCATCGACCTTGGTGTCGGGGAACACGTAGTAGGACGGTGCAAAACCTGCACGACCATTGATGTCGTTGTTCTGCGGCATGTTGTAACGGTATGCCGTGGTCTTCTCCAACCCGTCGACAGGCGAGAATGTGTTGTCTGGTCCGGGATTGCCCGGCATTGGCTGTGCCATTACGGCAACAGCCGACAGCCATGCAGCTGCCATTGCTAAAAGTTTCTTCATTTGTCGTCTGTTACTTTACTTCTACAGTATTCTTGCCACCATTAAGTGCCACGGTCTGTCCGTTCCATACGAGCGAACCGCTGACGCCGGCAGGCAGTTCTATCTCCGCCTTCAGCGAAGAGCCTTTCTTCTGATACTTCACACTGATTGTGCCCTGCGGGTGTGGCATGCTGCCACCGATAGATGTGATGTCACCCAGATGCGGTTCAATCTTCACCTTTGCAAAGGCAGGTGCTGCACTGTCGATGCCGAGAAGAGTGCGGAAGAACTCGATGTTGAGACTTGCACCCCAAGCATGGCAGTCGGAGCGTGTGCCGTCGACGTCAGATGTCTCGCCCCAAGTGGTAAGACCCTTGTCGATGTTCTCGCGCCACTTGTCGAGCCAAGTGAGATATTCATCACCCAGTCCGGCTTTGATGAGAGCCTCGTGCAGGTAGAACTTATAATAGATGGAGCATGGAGCCAGCGTGGTGTCGGTCAAGAGCTTTCGTGCCATCTGCTTGGCTGCGTCGCCGCTGACCATGCCTGTGAGTATTGCCAGTGCACCGGCATGCTGTGAGAAGAGCTTCTTCTCGCTGGTCTGAGCATAGAGTCCGCGCTCTGCACTCCAGTAGGTCGACTGGATGACCTTCTTAAGCTGCTCAGCCTTCTCCGTATACTTGCCTGCCATGAATGTGTTGCCCTGGAAGTTCTCCACGTCGGCTGCCATCTGGTATGCCAGCAGCAGCTGCATGTCCATGAGCACACCGTAGCCGTCGGGACCGACCTTAGCCACACCAAGTTGCCATCCTTCGGCATCGACCCAGTCGGAGAAGTTCCAGCCGGGAAGACCCTTGATGAGTCCGTTCTTGTCCTGATACTTGCCGAAATACCACAGTATCTGCTCCATGCCAGGAATCAGGTCGCGGGCGAAGTCGAGGTCGGAACCATAGCGCATGTAGTCGTGAATGGTGTAGACGTAGCTCAACGCATAGGGCGTGATGTACTGTGCCAACTCGGAAGGAGCACGTCCCATGGTGACGCCTTCGGCATTGCGGCTCATGTCGGCCTGACGCATGTAGTTCTTCATCAAGCGGTCGTCACCACTATTATATAAGGAGACAAGAGCCTGAATGCGCGTGTCGCCAAGATACTGCAGCTGCTCGTAGAACGGACAGTCGGTGTAGGTCTCGATGGCACAGAGTCGTGCCGTGCGCCAACCTATCTCGAGCATCTTGAGCAAATCCTGACGGTCGGTGTCGAGAGTGGCATTGAGCTTGAAAGGATAGCCCACGAAGGTGCTGCTGATGTCGTTGATCTGCAGAGGTTCACTGGCTGTCTCGATGTGCAGATTGACGTAGCGGAATGTGCGCCAGTCGAGTGTTGTGAACTGCTGGTTGTCCTTGCCGCTGGAAGCAATCGAGTCGAAGCGTCCGACAAAATACTTGCCTTCCACCTCATTGCGGTTGCCCTTTCTGCCGCCAGTCTTGTCCGAATAGAGCGACTCGGCATACTGGACCTTAATCTTTGCCTGCGAGCCCTTGCTGAAGTTCAAGTTGAAGTAGCCGTTGGTCAGCTCTTGCTGGTCGAGGAGTATGTCAACGGTCTTGCCTGCAGGTATTGTCACCGTGGCATTCTTTGCGGGCCACTCTTTAGGCAGACTGATTCCGCCGTCTTTACGCACTGCTGCTATGCGCTTCTCGAAGCGCTCCATCTGCGGCAGTGTGCTGCTGACGAGCATGTGGCTGGAGTATACGCCCGTGCCACTGCTAGTGTCGTGCGGAGTGCCGAGGTCGTATGGCTCGGCATTCTTCCATGCAGACAAGTCGGCAGTAGGACTGTTCCAGTCGGACACATGCTTGCTCATGTCCACGCCCTCACCTGCTCCGAGAGCATAGTAGCCGGGGACACGCTGGCGCAGCGGCTGATAGGACATGTCCTGAATGCATTTCCACGTATCGTTGGTGTTGACCACGGCAGCATCGCCCTCGCCCATCATGAGGAAGCCTGTGCGTATGGTGGCATTGGGGACAGGAGTATATTGTCCCTCGTTCCACACCTGTGCGGCAATGACATTCTGTCCTGCCTTGAGATACTGTGCAATGTCGACGGTCTCGTAGTTCCAGTGCTTCGAGTCATTGCGTGCAGGACCGAGCGATGCCAATGTACCGTTGATGTAGAGCTTATAGCGCGTGTCGCCGGTGACGTAGACCACGAACTTGTCGGGCTTTGAGTTCAAGTTGATGTCCTTACGGAAGTAGTACACGCCATAGTCTTTCTGCGATGCACCGGGCACAGCTATCCAAAGGGCATTCCAGTACTCCTTATTCATGTCGAATGATGTGCGGTTCTGAATGCTGCGCATCATCATCTGGATGGGGAACTGTGCCGAAACGCTGTCGGCAACAAGCAGTGCTGCCAACAACAGAAATGTTGATAGGATGTTTCGTCTCATATTGATTCTATAATGTATTGTTGTTGTCATTTCAATGGAGTGAGATGTGTGCGTCGCCAGTTGAAGTACTGCTCCCACAACTCCAGCTGCGGAGTGTTGGGCAGCACAGAGGTGTGTGCACCATCGCGGAAGTACATCACTGTCTCTGCATCCTTCTGGTAAGTCGGCCAATAAGCCAGCAGGTCACCATTGGGATTACCGGTCTTGATGAAGTTGATCCAGTACTGATGGATGATTTGTGTCATGGCTGCCGAGCTCGGTTCTTTGGGCCCGCCCCACCCTGCAGAGTTGAATGTGTAGCTCATCTCAGCGGCATGCGTCGACAGGAACTTACGGTCGGTCTGCTGTCCGCGGCGGAACATGTTCACCTTCTCCTGGTCGAAGAAGTACATATAGACATTGCCCTTACCCTTGCCTTCGGAAGTGCGCTGGCTCTGCAGATTTGCCCAAGCGTATGTGGGCCAAGCGAAGGCAGCCTCGCGGAAGATGTCGGCATGAGCGTCGAATGCTTCCTGATTGTTGCGTCCGGGATACATGGCACGGAACTTAGCCTGCCATTCTGCATCGGGGAAGGTGGTAGTGATTTCGTGCTCGTACTGTGCCGGAGTGTAGCCACCAAGGAAGCCTGTGAACATGGAGCCTTCGTCGCTATTGGTACCTATCAGGACATTCACGTCGTTGTAGTTGCCGTTCTGATACTGCACATAGGCATCACTGTCGAGCACGTAGTTGTCGTATGTCGGCCACAATGCACCGCCGGCACTGAAGGCTGCAGAGTCGTTCATGAACACCTGCGGGTCTATCTTGCGCAGCTGCTTCAGGCTTTTCTTGCCAAGTCCCAGTCGCTCGATGTATGCCTGTCCATAGGCATCACTACCCTCGACATTGCGTGTAGAGTTGTTGTCGATACGGATGTTGTCGGTCGGCACCATGTTGCCGCCGCTCTCGCTGATGGCTCCACGGAACAGACCTTTTGCCAGAGGACTCTGGCAAAGCATAGCCACTGATATGGCTCCTGCACTTTCGCCCATGATGGTGACCTTGTCGGGGTCGCCACCGAATGCAGCAACATTATCGTGCACCCACTGCAGTGCCATGATCTGGTCCATCAGACCATAGTTGCCACTGCTGGCACGTCCTGTCTCCTTCTTGCTCTCCTCGGTCAGTGCCGGAAGCGACAGGAAGCCGAAGGCATTGAGTCGATAGGTTATGCTGACGTAGACGATGCCGTTCTTGGCAAAGCTCGTTCCGTCGTTGCTGTAGGAATTGCCGGTCGAGAAGCCGCCGCCATGAATCCATACCAGCACGGGCAGTTTCTCGCTCTTGTCCTTTGCCGGCGTCAGCACATTCAGATACAAGCAGTCCTCGCTGGTCTGCGGTCCCTGCCGTCCCTCACGCTGCTGCGTCTGCTGATAAGGCTGTGCAGCAAAATGGTCTGCTTTATACACTCCCGTCCATGCCGACGCCTTCACCGGAGCTTTCCAGCGCAGGTCACCGACAGGCGGCTGTGCGAAGGGTATTCCCTTGAACGAACCAAGTCCGCTCTCCATCACGCCTTCGACCTCGCCCTGCTCGACTGTCGTGCGTGTTATCTGTGCATTTGCCGCCAGTGTCATTGCACCAAGGCAAAATGCCATTAATGTTTTCTTCATTGTTTCAATATTAAATAATGTGTCTACAAAACTACTAAAAGACAACCATAAACCCAAAGAGGTTGCCTCAATGTTAGCACAATGCGTCCTCCCACTACGGAAGCACGGTGACTACGACACGTGCAAACGATGTCAGAGCAGGTGAGCCCTGGTCGGTTGCCTCCATAAGGAGATGTATCGTCTTTGCCTCGCTGACCTTAGGAGCAACGAAACCAACGCTGTTCCTACCAGAATTCAGCTTCACCCAGCCGTCGTAAGTACCAGCCTCCTTGAACTGTGACCAACTAGCCTGTACAGGCAGTGGTCCCATGTTCTTAGAGCGTTCCATGAACTGCTCTTTCGACATGCCCTGCTGTTCCCACAGCGTGCCGTACCTTTGCCACATGGCTTCAGGATTGGGTTTGTCGCTGTCTGTGACCTTGTACTTTATCTCGACGGTCTCGCCGCTATGGACAGTGATGTCCAACGGCGTCTCCATCTCAATCACTGGATAATGGTTGGCATCCTCGTAGGACGCAGCATTGCACCAGTTGTTACGGACCTCAAAGTCGCGCAGCACATATTCTGTCCATGCACTGTAGGACATCTTGCTGACGTCACGATAGACGTTCTTCAGTCCCTCGACCTTATAGAAGCGGCCTCCCCAGCCTCCCCATGTCGGGTCTTCGTAGCCGCGCAGTCCATTGCCCAGCACATAGTAGAACGAAGGTGAGTCGCCCTCGTTGATGTAGCTGTTGCCATAATCTGCCGAGAGCGGGTTCTCCGTGTTGAAGCGATACTTGATGAAGTCCTCAGAATAGCGCAAAGCACCGTATGCCCACGTTCCGAGGAATCCATAGGAAACCACCATGGTGACGTCAGGATGATAGGTCTCTATGTAGTTGCCCGCTCCGTCCTGATACCAGATGTTGTACATCACAGCCTTGTTGACCGCACGGTTGTATTCTTCAGCCGAATACTTGTCCTTGAGTATCTGGAAAGCCTTGGCTGCAGTGTTGCCGCCACCCCAAGCCAGAAGATAGACCTTACGCGGGTCTTTGTCGAGCAGTACCTCGACAATCTTCTTCGAGCCCGGTGTCTCTGCCCAACCAGTAGGGTCAATCTGTGGAGTGTCGCCAGGATAACGGTTCATGCCATTGCCTTCGACAACGATGTGCGACGGGTCTTCATCGCCCACGAAGCAACGTGACTTCAGTGTCTCGGGATCAGGATAGCCCTCGGCATGTTTGCTCAAGTTCGGGTATGCCTGTGCATAATGCTCAAGCTGGCTTGACAGCCACGGCTCGGCGCTGTGGCCAGAAGGATGTGAGAACGAGGCAGACTGTATGATGGCTTCTATCTCAACCTCATTCGAGCACAACAACAGGTGCACCATTGAACTGCGGTCGTCAACCTCACCATCGGTCATGATAATGATGCGTGGTTTGTCCGCACCCACAACAGTGACAGTCTGGGCCTTGGCGGTGACAGCCATCATGCCAAGACACAGTGCAAACAACGTATTCTTATTGAGCATATCGGAAAATCTTTTATTTTCTATCTGTCATAGAACAACTTATGGAATGGTCCCACGAGAGGACCACCCCATAAGCAGACGTTAATAACAACTTTAATTCATCAATTCCACCCAGGATTCTGCGTGAGTTCAACCTCAGAGTTCAGGTTTATCACCGTTAGAGGAATCGGGAACAGATTCCACTCAGGAGCATCGCAGTCCAGACCGCAGTCGTTGACATACATGGTGTAGTTTGCCAACTGATACTTCATGTCCTCATTGGTTCCTGTAGAGCTGCCCAGACGGAGCAATGTCGGCCAACGGTGCTCTTCCCATACCAACTCGCGTGCACGCTCGTCGAGGATGTCGCGCATTGTGACGGTGTTGTACATGTATGATGCCTGTGCACGCTGACGGACCGTGTTGACTGCTGCTGTTGCCGACTGCACATCACCGTTGCGCAGATAAGCCTCGGCAAGGAGCAGATAGGTCTCAGCCGAACGTGCAACGTAGAGCTGGCGTCCATACTGATAAGCGAAGGTCTGTCCGTAGAAGTCATGGTGAGAATCCCAGCCCCAGCCGTCCTGCATGGTAATCTTGCAAGACATACGCATCAGGCGTGCAGGCTCCATCAGCCATTCCTTCTGACAGATTTCACCATAGTGCTTCGAAGTCTTTTCGAGTACTATAGGGCTGCAGCGTACAATCTGCGAGTTGCGAATATCGTCGTCGAATGCACCTGCCCAAACCACTTCGTCAGCATAGTCGGTGCTACCGGCAAGACCCCATGATGTACCGCCAAGATAGCAGCCACCGTTACCGCCAAAGTAAGTATCGGTGTCGATGTTTGGATTGTCGTGCCACGGACCGGAAGAGTTGGCTTCGGTCTCAGCAGTATTCCACACAAGGTCACGATAGACGCAACCTACGGTGATACCATAGTTGATGCGCGTACCGCCGTTGTTGGCATACTGCTCGTAGGTCGGGCTCTGAATGGTCATCAGAGTCTCGGTGTTGCCTGCACTACGGTTGTAGTTGCCCATCTGGAACAGGTCGTAGTAGACGTTACCGTCAGCCTTATAGTTAGGCACGTTCAGGAAGCCTGTGGTGCCGGTATCGGACGGATTGGCACGTACGCCGAAGCGCTGTGTCATCAACGGATGCATTGCTATTACCTTCTGTGCAGCATCGATAGCCTTCTGGTAGTAGGACTTGTCGTTGATCTCGACACCCTGTGCAAGGTAAGCCTCTGCAAGGTAATGATAAGCGAGACCCTGACCTACACGACCATCTGCTTCAGGATACTGTGGCAGTGCAGCAGCTGCTGCCTCCAGGTCGGCAATGGCAAAAGCGTATGTCTCCTGACGTGTGGAACGCTCGTAGTTGAATCGCAACTCGTCGCTATACTCCTCGACGATGGGCACACCGCCGAAGCACTCGCCCAATCTCAGGTATGCCCAGCCGCGCATGAAGCGTGCCTGTGCTATATTGTAAGTCTTCTGGCTCTCGTCTTCCCAGCTCACAAGGTCGGCACCGTACATTGCAAGGTTGCACTCGGCAGCGAGCTGATACAGCTCGTTCCACAGCACGTTGAAGTCGTTGGTGTTTGAGTTCAATGTCTGGAAGTGAGAGAAGAATCCCGGTGCATAAGCCTGTCCGCCGATACCGCTGTCTATGATGTCCGATCCGTTGCCGCCCATAACGTTGCTGGCTGCAGCACCGTCCATGTAGAGGTTGTGCCAGCCGAACATGTAGTTGAATGCGATGTAGGCACGGGCAATGGCAGCATCAACCTGGCTGCTCTTCTCGAATGCCGTCTCAACGGTGTAGATGGTCTTGGGGTGTTCCTCCAGGAAGTCACCGTCGCTCTGGTCGCAGGACACGAGTGCGCTCGACGCCACCAGTCCTGCCAAAAGATATTTGTATGCTTTCATTTTAATGTGTGTCTTTTTTTGAATGATTAGAATCTAACGTTCAAGCCAAAGGTATATGTACGTGGCAACTGAGATGTGCGGCTGCTGCGTACTTCAGGATCGCTGAACTCCCAGTCAGGAGCAATGAAGAACAGATTCTGTGCAGAAACGTACATCTGAAGTCCGTTGATACCTACCTTCTTCATCCAGTTGCCCTTGAAGGTGTACGACAGGTTGACATCCTGCAGACGGACAAAGCCATACTTCTGCACACCTGTGAACTTGGTGATGTCGGCACTCGGGCCAAGGTGCTTCATGTCGCGGTTCTCTTCGGTCCACCAAGGGTGAGCCTCGTTGTTGATCCATGCCATGTTGTCCTTGCTGGTGAATGCATAGTTGTTCGCTGCATAACCGTACTTGCCGCCACTGAATGTTCCAGAGAAGAGGAAGTAGAGAGTGAAGTCTTTATAGGTCAACGTATTGCCCATGTTAAGCATGAAGCTCGGTTTCTCATAGCCCAGGATGGTACGGTCCTCAGGAGTGATCTTGCCGTCGCCGTCACGATCAACATACATAGGGTCGCCAGGAGCAGCGCCGTTGGCTGCCATGTACTCTGTATCCTCAACCTGCACTACGCGGTCGAACTCATAGCCATAGATGGCACCAAGAGACTTGTTCAGGAACAATTCGTTGGTGATATCGTCCTTGCCGTCGCCGTAGAGCTCCTTCAGAATGCTTCGACTCATGGTGAACTGCAGTGTGGTTGTCCAAGTGAAGTTCTTGGTCTTCATGTTGAGTGAGCGCAACGAAGCCTCAATACCCCAGTTGTGAATCTTACCCATGGTGGACTGCTGTGTGCTGATGCCCGAGCCCATTACAGGGATTGTACGGTCGAAGATCTGGTCGGTTGTGTTGGCTGTGTATGCATCCAACTCGAAGTGCAGACGTCCACCCTTCAGGAGGTCGGTCTCGATACCGAAGTTCCATGATGTGGTTGTCTCCCATCCCAGAGCAGGATTACCCAGTGTGGACAGAGCCTGACCATATATGTATCCGTCGCCGAAGTAAGCGGTGTAGCCACCAGACTTACCCATTGCCATACGCGACAGTGTGCCGTAAGGATCGAGCGACTGGTTACCGTTCTTACCCCAAGAAGCCTTGATCTTGGTGTTGGTAGCCCATGGAACAGCCTTCACGAAGAACGGCTCATTTGATATTGTCCAAGCCAGACCGATTGCAGGGAATGTACCCCACTTCTTTTCTGAACCGAATACGGAGCTACCGTCACGACGCACGCTGGCGTTGAAGTGATAGGTATCCTTATATGAGTAGTTGACACGACCCAGATAACCGATGTTGTTGTGCAACGTGTAGGTGATGTCGGTAATCTGCTGTACACCGGCATTGTTCAAGCCGTAGTAGCCCAGCGTTGTGTTGCCCAGACCGGAGAAGTCCTCGCCGCGAACCGTGCTGCCGTCAACCTTGTCGGAGTCGCGTGTGTAAACGGCTGTTGCACTGATGAAGTGGTCGCCAAACTGGCGTGTATAGGTCAAGATGTTATCAAACACATAAGATGTTGTCTTTGTGTTGGTGATAGTGCCGTATGCCTGGTTGAGGTGTGAATCCAGGGTCTCGGTGCTGTAGTCAGGGTCGGTCATCGACACGAAGTAGTTCTCGTGCCAGAAGCGACGCTGCAGAGTCTGACGGGTGTTGTAGTTGCCTGTCAGCTTGTAGCTCAAGCCTTCGATTCCAGGAATCTTGATTTCGATTTCACCGCCTACGGTGACATTGGTGTTGCGCAACTGAGCGTCAACGCCGCCCTGCGACTGCCACAACGGGTTCACGTCGTCGGCTGTGTGCTCGGTGATGAAGCGGCGCAGAGTCTTGCCGTCCTCAAGATAAGCCTCACCATAAGGAGAGAAGTAGCGCGAGTAGTAAGGAGTGATACCGTCCTGTGAGTTGGTGGCGTAGTTGAAGTCCATACCCACCTTGACATACTTGTTGACAGTAGTTCCGATACGTCCGTTCACGGTCTTACGCTTGAAGCTGTTGCCCTTGATGAAGTTGCCGTTGTCGGAGAAAGATGCACCAAAAGAGTAGTCGATGTTTTCGGTTGCACCGCTGACGTTCAAGCTATAGTTCTGACGAAGGCCAGTGTGCGAAACGTAGTCCACCCAATCGGTCTCCTCGCCTGCCTCGTAGTTGGCACGCTCCAGATAGGTCATCCACGATGTTGTTCCCTCAGGCAGTCCCTGACGCGCATTGATGAGTTCGATGTATCCCTCACCATCGTGCAATTTGGGCTTGTAGTTTGACGTCACAGCACTGATTGAACCGCGGAAGTTGATCATAGGCTTGCCCTGCGAACCCTTCTTTGTGGTGATCATGATGACACCGTTGGCAGCCTGCGAACCGTATGCAGCAAGTGATGTTGCATCCTTGAGCACACTCATGCTCTCCACGATGTTGGGGTCGATGTCGTTGATCTTGCCCTTGAAGATGACGCCGTTGACAACAATCAGAGGGTCAGAACCGCCATTAATGGACTTCTGTCCACGAATCTGGATTGTAGGAGAACTGCCGGCAACACCGCTCTGCGTCATGGTGATACCTGGAGAGATGCTACGGAGCATGTCGGTGGCACTGGTAGGAGCCGTCAGGGCTACGCCGCCGTCGGCAACGTTGACTGTCGACACCGAACCGGTGAAGTTCTTACGCTTTGTCGTACCGTAACCAACGACAACGACCTCGTCGAGAGTTTCGGTATCCTCACGAAGAGTGACCTGCAGATTCTGTGCGGCCTTAACGGTCTCGGTGATGTAGCCGATGTACGAGACGCTCAGGTCTACGCCCATCTTGCTGACGGAGAGTGTGAAGTTTCCGTCGAGGTCCGTTATGGTACCGTTTGTTGAACCGACCTCCAAGACATTCGCGCCAATGATTGGCTCGCCTGTCGGGTCTACCACCGTACCGTTCACAGTCACCTGTGCCCACAGTGCGGCAGAAGAGCTGAGCAGCAGCGTACACACAAGCATAAGCCGCCATCTCAATTGATTAAGTTTGCTCATAAGTATTAAATCAGTTTAGTTAATAAAAATATAATATGTATTGTTCGTTTCTCACGGCACAAGTTCGTTTCTCACGGCACAACGCGCGGCAGTACACGTCGGATGTGCTCTCCACACCACGTACCCTCGCGCGCGTATATATTAATAAGGTGTATTCTGCTCAGACCAACTCCGATGTCGGGACAACAACACGCGCAATCGCTACCCAAACGCACGCGACTCTTTGTCCCGGCATCGCAGTATGGCCATCATTGAACAGAACGCTTGTCTAGAAGCACTAACCTTATATAAAAAAAACCTCTCTCCTTACCCGAAGGAGAGCTAAATGAGCTTTTGGCAAAGGTATGCCGTAAAGAGTCCCGCAACTATTGCGAGTAAAGAGGTTTGAGGGGGTATGGTAAGATGCAACGAGTCAGCACGCGCTGGTTATCAGCGCGTTACCAACTGGGTTTAGTAAGTGTCGGGTAAAGTTGTGAAGCGGCAGACGCTCAGTTCTGAGTGCCAATTCCCTTGAGACTGCGCACGGCAGCGCTGAAGTCGGCATCGGGATTGGCGGCACGGCTGCGCATCTTCATCGTGGCATTGTAGACCGTCTGTGACGATATGCCCAGAATGCGTCCTATCTTGACGCTGCTGTTTATGCCGAGACGTATGAGGGCATAGATTCTCAGGTCGGTATTCATGCGTTCGCCACTGCGCACTACGATGCGCTTGTCGGGCTGCAACAGCGTGTTGAACTGGTTCACGAAGTCGGGGAAGAGATTCAGGAACACATCGTCGAAACGTGCCCACAAGTCCTGCAACTCTCCGTTGGCACGCACGTCGACCGAGTCTGTCAGCCTCAGACAGTCCTCATACTGTCCTGCCTTGAGCTTCCTGTTGACGAGCAGCTTGAACTTGCTGATTTTGTCAAGATACTCCGAACACATGGCAAACATGCTGCCGATGTATTCTTCCTTGACGTAGTTCGCTTCATTGAGCTGCACGTTATACTGCTCCAGCTCTCGGTTCCTGTCGTTGAGCTCCACGTCTTTCTTCTTCAGCTCATCGATGAGCTGCTGCATGGCTGCATGACTGTCTTTAAGCTCATCCATGCTTGTCTGCAGCTCGCGGTTCAGCGCGCTCTTGCGTCGGAACTGCTTGATGTTGTATGCGGCAGATACGGCAGCAATAATGGCGAGAGTGCTGACCACGACAAGCAGCACGTTGCTGACATGCCTGTCCTGCATGACGCTGTCCATCATGTAGTCGTGATAGCGCATCAAGCTCGACTGCAATCCGCCATTGCTGTTGTGCACCCTCTGCGGGAAGGCCTGCTGTGCAGTGATTGTGGCGTCGTAGAAGCGCGTGGCATACTCCAGCTCGCCGTCGGCAAGTGCCATGTTTGCCACGCTGGGCAACATGAGCAGGTAATTGCTAACGTTGCGCAATTCGCAGCACAGGCCTTCGACGTAATACTTTAGGCTCTCGTTGCGCAAGCTGTCACGAGTGCCCGTCATCACACCGGCATAGACAGCCAGACGGCCGTACCACTCGTTGTCGTGGTTCATGTTGTCGACAAACGCCATCAGGTCGGCAAGGAAAGTGTCGCCCTGCCCTAGCGGCGCGGCAAACAGACGTCCGTAAATGTTGTAGAGAGATGTCGGTGAGGCATCGAGCGCAAGCAGGGAGTCGGCATACAGCATGCTCCCTTTCGAGGGACGCTCTACGTCCTGATAGATTGCAAGGTCGTTCCAGTAGTTGATTTCCTCGACGTAGTAATCCTTACGCGTGCTCTCCGTAAGTGGCATTCGGTTCACTGCGTCGAGAGAGTTGCGGGCATCGTTAAGCATGCCTGTCAGCACAAACACCTTGCTCCGCATTACCTCGGCTTCGGTTTTCCAGTCGGCACGACCGCTCTGGTCTGCCAGCTTGCTGCACTTGTCGAAATACGCCAAGGCGGAATCCGGAATGTAGTACATATAGCTGCTTGCAATCTGCTTGTAGTAGAAGTACAGCTCACCGCCGCTCTTTGTCCTTGCCTCCTGCTTCATCCCGTCCAGGCGTACAAGCAGTGCGTCTTCATTGCTCTTCTTCTGAGCCAGTGCGGAATCAAGCTTTGCGTAATACAGACGCCTCTGGGCTATTCCCTCGTCGCTGTCCTGACAAGCGGTTATGGAGGTCAGCAGGACGACGGCAAGACACAGCACACCAACTACGTGCTGGAGGAATGAGCATCGGTTCGTCGAGTATATGTTTTTCTCTATGATATTCATTTCAGGAACTACTGTCTATGGTTTCTACAAAAATATGGATTTTTCCCGAACTACTCATGTTCCCATGTCTTTTTTGTCGGGTGCAGCCATACCTCTCTAGTTTGCAACCCGGTTGCAGCTGGGGGCAGATACTTTTGCGGCACCAAAACAAGACTCTAAGGACACATCGACAAGAATATGAATACACTAAAGTCCATCAGCCTCGTGGCTGCAATGCTGGTCACAGCAGATGCCTTCGCCGACGGCAACATCAGCGGCACACTCTTCAGCAAGAACACATCCGAACCCATAGCCTTCGCCAACGTGGTGCTTGTCAACCCCAACACGGGCACGCCGCTGCTCATCGGTGCCATGACCGACGACAACGGCGCGTTCACCATCGAGAAGGCACCCACGGGAACATACATCATACGCTTCAGCAACATTGGCAGCGTGAGCCAGGAACGCGAGGTGCAGGTGGCCGATGCGGACATCGACCTTGGCAGGATTCTGCTTGCCGACGACACCAAGCTGCTGCAGGAGGTTGTGGTGACCGGACAGCGCAGCCAGATGACGGTGAACACCGAACACCGCGTGTTCAACGTCAGCTCCAACATTACGTCGGCAGGCGCTTCGGCAAACGAGCTGCTGTCGTCGGTGCCGTCGGTCGACGTCAACAGCGACGGCGAGATTTCGCTGCGCGGCAATTCCAACGTGATGGTGTGGATCAACGGCAAGGAGATGGGCATGACTGCCGACAACCGCGCACAGATTCTGCGACAGATTCCGGCAGAGACCATCGAGAGCATCGAGGTGATGACCAATCCGTCGTCGAAGCACGGCACGGAGGGCACGGCAGGCATCATCAACATCCGCCTGAAGGAGGACCACCGCAGCGGATACTTCGGCAGCGCCGAGGCTGACGTGGACACGCGCGGCAACGTCAATGCCAACTTCAACATCAACTACAACGCGGGCAAGTTCGAGTCGTTTGCAGGCATCGGACTGATGTCACACCACACGCCTGGCGGCACCACCTCGCGCCGCTCCTACGACACAGGCAGCTATCTCAACTCCGACGGCACCAGCAAGAAGCACGAGAACAGCGCATTCCTGCGCCTCGGCACCAACTTCAAGCCCGACGAGGACAACACACTCTATGTCAGCGCCATCGGCACACTCGGACACAAGTGGGGACACACCTCGACGACGCACCTCAGCAATCTGCCCGACCAGTGGGCTGGCAACGTCAACAGCTCGCGCGAGAGCGGCGACACCCGCGGTGCCAACATCCTGCTGGGCTATGAGCACACGTTCGGCACCGACCACCACATCGACATGAACGTCAGCTACAACATCTGGCAAGGTCCCAACGACAACGACATCCACGAGGAAGAGACATGGGCAGACGGCACGGCAGCATCCGTATGGCGCAGCCAGCACCAGGACGTGAAGATCAGCAACTGGGAGGCTGCCGTCGACTATAGCAATCAGCTGCTACCGGAGCTGCTTCTGGAGGCAGGATATAAGGGCAACTACAACCACGAGAACAGCCCCGCATCCTACGCGTCGGGAGCGTCGGCAGACAACCTGTCGCCGCTGAACGACCTCTACAACCGCTTCATCTACGACACCGACATCTCAGCACTCTACGTCAACCTCTCCGGACAGCACGGAATACTGTCCTACTCTGCCGGACTGCGCGGCGAGGCTTGGCAGATACGCACCCGCTCGCTGGGCTACGGACAGTCGCGCAGCGACGTCTCTCCGTTCAAGAAGAACGACTTCGCCCTGTTCCCATCGGCATCCGTCGGACTGACATTCGCCAACGGCAACGAGCTGAAGCTGAACTACTCACGACGCATAAACCGCCCCTACGGTCCGCAGCTCAACACGTTCGAGAACATCTCCGACCCGTCGGAGGTGCACCTCGGCAATCCGCTCATACAGCCCGAATACAGCAACGCCCTCGAGCTGACCTACCTGAAGGAGTGGAGCCGCCACACACTCACCGTGTCGGGCTACCTGCGCTCAAACACCGACATGATTAGCCACATTAGCTTCCTCGCTCCGATGGCTTCCGACCCGAGCGTCAACACCATGTACTACGGACATGCCAACGTGGGCAACATGCTCAATGCCGGCGTGGAGATAATCTCGCACAACACCATCACCGACTTCCTGACGCTGACCACCACGGCAAACGTCTACAACAGCCACCTCAAGGCATGGAGCACCGACTATCCGCTGCACGACAACTTCTATGCCGTCCATGGCGACAGGCAGAACCGACTGGTGTGGAACATCCACAGCATGGCGTCCGTCCGACTGCCGTGGGACCTGACCTTCCAGGCTACAGGACGCTACAACTCACGCAGCGTGACGGCACAGGGCACACTCGAGGAGAACTGGGACGTGGAGGCAGGACTGCGCAAGAACATCGGCGCATGGAGCCTGTCGCTGACGTGCAAGGACATCTTCAACTCCAACAAGACGCACAACATCCTCTACGGCAACGGCTACACACAGTCCATCAGCAAGTGGAGCGAAGGACGCACACTGCGCCTGTCGGCAACCTTCACCTTCGGCAAGACCCACAGCCACGACGACCACGACCACAACCATGAACATGAGCATCACAACGAGGTCGACACCGGCGGCTATGGCAACGAGGAGGCACACCATCACCACCACTAAAGCGTGAAGCGTGAAAGCCTCACCCCAACCCTCCCCTAAAGGGAAGGAAAGCCTCACCCCAGCCCTCCCCTGAAGGGAAGGGTG
>CAYXLA010000019.1:0-19421 GCA_964465765.1 uncultured Bacteroidaceae bacterium
GCTGTCGGTCTGCCGACTATTTTTAAGCTGCGCCTTCGGGGATTGTGGCGGATATTCTCTACCTTTGTCCCTAATTCGGCATGGTAGATGCCGTAGCAAGACACGACGGACTAAAAAGACAAGAGCAAGCACATGAGCGTTATAGACCTGATAAAGAAACACGGACGGACGGCATTCTCATTCGAACTGCTGCCGCCACTGAAGGGTAACAACATCGACAAGCTGTTTCAGGCTATTGATATGCTGCGCGAATTCGACCCGCAGTACATTAACATCACGACGCACCGCAGTGAGTATGTCTACAAGGACAAGGGCAACGGCCTGTATGAGCGTAGACGTGTGCGTCGCCGCCCTGGGTCGGTGGCTGTGGCAGCTGCCATAAAGAACAAATACGGACTGCCAGTGGTGCCGCACGTGCTGTGTAGCGGATATACGCGCGAGGACACAGAGTATGAACTGATTGACCTGCAATTCCTGGAGATATACGACCTGCTTGTGTTGCGTGGCGACAAGGCACGCGACGAGTCGGTCTTCAAGCCCGAGAACGGTGGCAATGAACATGCTCTGGACCTGATAGCACAGGTCAACGACTTCAACCGTGGCGTCTCTGTCGACGGTGAGGAGATGCGTGCTCCGGCGACCCCGTTCACCTATGGCGTGGCATGCTATCCGGAGAAGCACGAGGAAGCACCCAACATCGACAGCGACATCAAGTTTTTGAAGATGAAGCAGGATGCAGGAGCGCAGTATGCAGTGACGCAGCTGTTCTTCGACAATAGCAAGTTCTTCAGCTTCGTGGAGCGTGCGCGGCAGGCAGGTGTGACGATGCCCATAATACCAGGCATCAAGCCATTCCGAAAGCTGAGTCAGCTGACGGTGATACCTAAGACCTTCAAGGTGGACCTGCCACAAGACCTAGTGGACGCTGCATTGAAGTGCAAGAACGATGAAGATGCATGGCACGTAGGTGTGGAGTGGGGCATTGCGCAATGCAAAGAGCTGGCTGCTGCCGGCGTGCCGAGCCTGCACTTCTACTCGATAGGTGCTGCCGACAGCATAAGGGCAATAGCCAAGGAAGTGTATTGAGATATGTGGCAGGGCAGGGTAGACATGCGACTGCTATGCCGGAAGAGACAAACGCAAGAAGTAGAAGGAATAGGTGATGTTCGGATTTGACGACGTGGTGGGACAGGCAGAAGCCAAGGAGAGGCTGCTTGCCGAAGCTGGAAGCGGACAGATTCCGCATGCCATGCTGATATGTGGCCCGCACGGATGTGGCAAGATGGCATTGGCACTCGCCTATGCACACTACCTCAGTTGTCCGAACAGAACGGCAGATGCACCATGCGGACGCTGTCCGCAGTGCCAGCAATGGGACAAGCTGATGCATCCAGACATCCACTTCATGTTCCCCATAGTGGCGCGCAAGAAGGACAAGCTGGAAACCTGCGACGACTATCTGCCTTTGTGGCGGCGCATGTTGACGGAGAGTGCTTACTTCTCCTACGCACACTGGATGGACACAATAGAGGTTGGGAACAGCCAACCCACCATATATTCGCAAGAGAGCGATGAGATTGCACACAAGCTGAGCCTGAAGTCGGTCGAGGGTGGATATAAGATTACCATTATCTGGCTGCCCGAGAAGTTTCAGGAGGCATGTGCCAACAAGATGCTGAAGCTGCTGGAGGAGCCGCCGCAGAAGACTCTCTTCTTCCTTGTTAGCGAGGAACCGGAGAAGATACTGCCCACGATAGTGAGTCGCACGCAGAGGTTCGAGATGAAGCGTATCGACGACAATGATGTGCAGAATGCACTGGAGAACCGCCTTGGCGTGAACCCAGAAGATGCAAGGACGATAGCACGCATGGCTGGAGGCGACTTCGCGAGAGCACTGGAGACCATACAGCTTGACAACGACAACGAATACTTCTTCAACAGCTTCGTCAGTCTGATGCGGTTGGCATACCAGCGCAAGCTGAAGGAGCTGAAGAAATGGAGCGAGGAGATGGCAGCGTTAGGTCGCGAGAAGCAGAAGGACTTCCTGGACTACTGCCAACGCATGGTGAGGGAGAACTTCATCTTCAACCTGCACCGCAACGAACTGAACTATATGAGTGTGCGTGAGCGCAGCTTTGCCGAGCGTTTTGCACCATTCATAAACGAGAAGAATGTGATGGGCATCGAACGTGAGCTGAGCGAAGCACAGGAACACATAGAGAAGAATGTGAATGCCAAGATGGTGTTCTTCGACTTTGCCATGCAGGTGATTGTTTTGATACTGAGACGGTGACGGCACTTCTGCCCGATGGCAGAGAAGAGGCTACACCTTATTATATATATACACAACAAAGAGACAGAGAGAGAGGATACGGTTTATGTACAACATACACAAGTGCCACGACGGACTGTGCTGCAAGGGCGTAGGGCGGCATGACAAGCAGCTTGACACCTACGATTGGCTTGCAGACATCCCAGGCAACAGCACCGAGACAGACTATGTGGAGGTGCAGTTCAAGAACACACGAAAGGGATACTACCGCAATGCCAACCACTTGCCACTGGAGAAGGGTGATGTGGTAGCTGTAGAGGCTTCGCCAGGACACGACATTGGTGAGGTGACACTGACAGGACGCCTGGTGCAGCTGCAGATGAAGAAAGCCAACATACGTTCGCTGGACGAGCTGAAGCGTGTCTATCGCAAGGCAAAGCCAGTGGACATGGAGAAATATCATGAGGCAAAGGCTCGCGAACACGCCACGATGATTGAGTCGCGACAGATAGCACAGCGGCTGAACCTGCAGATGAAGATTGGCGATGTGGAGTATCAGGGCGATGGCAACAAGGCTATCTTCTACTACGTCGCCGACGAGCGTGTGGACTTCCGTCAGCTCATAAAGGTGCTGGCAGAGGCATTCCATGTGCGCATCGAGATGAAGCAGATTGGTGCACGACAGGAGGCAGGACGCATCGGCGGTATTGGCCCATGCGGACGTGAGTTGTGTTGTGCCACGTGGATGACGTCGTTTGTATCGGTGTCGACGAATGCAGCACGTCTGCAGGACATATCGTTGAACCCGCAGAAGTTGGCTGGACAGTGTGCCAAGCTGAAGTGTTGCCTGAACTACGAGGTCGACTGCTATGTGGAGGCACAGAAGCGTCTGCCGTCGCGCGAGATTACGCTGGAGACGACCGACAGCACGTACTACTTCTTCAAGGCAGACATACTGGCAAACACCATTACATACTCCACCGACAAGCGCATACTGGCAAACGAGGTGACGATAACAGGCCGTCGTGCGTTCGAGATCATAAACATGAACAAGCACGGACAGAAGCCCGACAGTCTGGAAGGAGACGAGCAGTCGAAGACAGACCGTGGTCCTGTGGATTTGGTGGAGCAGGAAAGCCTGACACGATTTGACCGTGCCAAGAAGCCGCGCAACAAGAAGAAAAAGAACAAGCCAAGCAACAACGGCGGCAATGCTAATGGCAATGCTCCGCAGCAGGCATCGGCACAACACGATGCACCCGATGGCGAGAGCGGCAATGGCAACAGCAACAACAACAGTAATCGTAAGCGCGGCAGAGACGGTAACAATAACGGCAAGGACAGCAACAACAACGGCAAGGACGGCAACAACAACGGCAAGGATGGCAATAACAACCGTCAGCAGCAACAGCCGCAGCAGGACCGTCAGCGTCGTAGAGACCGTCAGCAGGGAAAGGATCAACGTCCGCGCAGAGAACGTCGCGAGCGTCCGCAGGCAGACCCAGCAAGCCAGCCGCAGCAGCAAGCCAATAAGCCTGCCGACAATAATGGCTCAGCACAGGAATAAGAAGGAAGGACAGACGATGAGTACGACGGTGGCGACCACAGTGGTTGCTGCCGTCGTGACATTGTGCATGCTTGTGGCGTGCGACCCCTCGACGCTTGTCCACACCTATGCACATGTCGACGGTGCCGCATGGAAGCGCACGGACACGCTGCAGATAGAGTCTGAAATGTTGGACTCAGGGCGCGTCGGACGCATGTATCTCGACGTGCGTAGCAATAGCAGCTATCCCTACATGAACTTAGGCATACTGATCGAGGGCATAGGGCCCGACTCCACGGTGGTGTTCCCACAGAAGGAGATAGATGTGCAGCTGCTCGACAGTGGCGGACGTGCCAATGGCGGAAGCAGTCATGAAGGCATACGCATCAGTGAGGTGCCCATTGGCGCACTGCGCATGGATAAGCCTGGGATGTATCGCTTCCGCATTGTGCAAAGCATGACAGACAGCATACTGAATGGCATCTGTGATGTCGGTCTCAGGATAGAGACAATGTCGGCGGCTGCGTCAGAATAGTCGTTCGCGCTGGGCGTCGATGCTGAGGAAGATGAACAGCAGTACGGTGAAGCCCCAGAGAGACGAACCTCCATAGCTGAAGAACGGTAGCGGAATGCCTATGACAGGCACCAGTCCGAGCACCATGCCGACGTTGACAAACAGATGAAACAGGAAGATGCCGGCTACGCAGTAGCCATAGATTTGTCCGAATTCCGTGGTCTGCCGTTCGGCAAGCCTAATGAGTCGCAGTATCAGGAACAGGTATAACAGCAGCACTGCTGCCGATCCCACGAAGCCATGTTCCTCTCCCACAGTACAGAAGATGAAGTCGGTATCTTGCTCAGGCACGTACTTGAGCTTAATCTGCGTGCCATTGAGGAAGCCCTTGCCGGTGAGACCGCCAGAGCCGATGGCAATCTCCGACTGCTTGACGTTGTAGCCGGCACCTGTAGGGTCGTCGACCATGCCAAAAGCCACCTTGATACGTTCCTGCTGGTGGGGCATCAGCAGATTGTTGAAGCCGTAGTTGACGGAGTAGAGCATTGCCACTGAGCCAACCACATAGCATGCAATGAGCAGTGTGGACTTATATCTTTCCATCAGGAACAGAATCATGAGATACACGACCTGCAGTGCACATAGGCAGAGCTGCACCACGGTGATGTCGAACGGCCATAGCCATCGTGCTACGGCATAGGCGGCAAAGGTCACAATCAGTGAGACACCCATCATGAGTCGTGCACGCTTCCAACGTCGGGTGTAGAAGCCAGTGAGCAAGCCCGACAACAATGTCACAGCCAGCAACACACTGGAACGTCCTACCGACGAAGGCACATCGCCAGGCAGCATGTCGGCATCGAAGCGCAATCCCACAAAGAAGAATACCACGGCAGACAGTCCAACGAAGAGCACTGCACCAGGCATGCCCTTGCGGTAAAGCATCAGGAAGAAGCTGAGGTAGACAAGTGCTGATCCGGTCTCGCGCTGTGCCACGATGAGCAACATAGCTACAAAGATTATGGCAAGCACACGCATGGTGTCGCGTGCACGTCCCAGTGTGAATCCGTAGACACTCATGCATTTGGCGAGCGCCAGCGATGTGGCAAACTTCGAGAACTCTGCCGGCTGCAGACTCACAGGACCAAATATGAGCCATGAACGCGAACCGCGTGTGTCGGGTGCAATGAATATGGTCAATATGAGAATGATCAGCATGACGCCATAGGTGGCATAGGCATAGACATCGAACAGCTTGTCGTCGATCATCAGCAGTACGAATGCCAACCCGAACGAACACAGAATCCACACCAGCTGCTTGCCTGCACGTGTGGAGAAGCTGAGGAAATCGGTGTCGCCAAGAGTGAAGCTGGCACTGCACACGCTGAACCATCCGGCGATGATCAGTATCAGGTAGATGCCCACCGTCACCCAGTCGAGTGTCCTAAATATGTTGTCTCTTCGTTGTGCCATGCCTGTCTATGTCCTTGTCTCTATATGCCTTTGTCTGTCCTTTAGAGTGTCAGCGTTCCTTATCACCATAATAGATGGAGCGGTTGCTGAAATCGTTGGCTATGCCCTCGTTGTTGCCCGACAGGTGTCCGTCATGCAGATAGTAGTCCATCATGAGTCCGCCGATGGGCACGCCATAGGTTGCTCCGAAGCCGCCGTTCTCTACATAGACGGCGATGGCAATCTTAGGATTGTCCTTTGGTGCAAAGCCCATGAACACCGAGTGGTCGCGTCCACGGTTCTGTGCTGTACCCGTCTTGCCACACGCCTCAATGTCTGGCAACAGCGTAGCAAGCTGTCGGCACGTGGCACCAGCAGTACTGCCGATGACCGAATGGCGCATTCCGTCGGCAATGATGTCGTAGTACTGGCTGTCTATAGTGGTGCGATGTCGCTCGAGATATTGGCTGTCGATTTCGTTGTCCTCGATCTCCTTCACGACGTGTGGCGTCACGTAGTAGCCGCGGTTGGCTATGGTGGCTCCCAAGTTGGCAATCTGCAGCGGCGTGGCAAGTATCTCACCCTGTCCGATGGCGATGCTTATGACGGTCAGTGCATTCCATGAACCTTTGTAGGCCTTGTCGTAGAACTGTGCGTTGGGAATGAGTCCGCGCTGTTCGCCAGGCAGGTCCACGCCGAGCTTGTAGCCGAAGCCTTGCGACACCATGTGGTCTTTCCATACGGTGATGGCATTCTGCGTCGAGCCGTACTTGCTGTTGCCGAACATGCGGTACAGTCCCCAGCAGAAGTAGGAGTTGCACGATGTGGCTATGGCAGGCACTATCGACAGTGGCGATGAGTGGCTGTGGCAGCCCAGACGCAGATTGTGGAAGACGAAGCCAGCCGTGCACGGATACAGTGTCTCTTCATCTACGATGCCTTCCTGCATGAACGTCAGTCCCTGTGCAGGCTTGAATGTCGAGCCGGGAGGATAGGAACCCATGATGGCACGATTGAGCAATGGCTTGTGCGGATCGCGTGACAGTGCTGTGTGGTTGGCTCCTCGCTGGCGTCCGATGAGCTGGCTGGGGTCGAACGTAGGAGATGACACCATGCACAAGATTTCGCCTGTCGATGGCTCAATAGCGACAATGGCACCTATCTTGCCACGCATAAGACGCTCGCCGAGCATCTGCAGTCCGATGTCGATGGAGAGCTTCAGGTCCTTGCCCGGAACAGTAGCCTTGTCGAGTAGGCCATCTTTATAGCTGCCTTGAATGACACCGCGCGAGTCGCGTAGCAGCACCTCTACGCCCTTCTCGCCACGCAGGTATTTCTCGTATGTTCGTTCCACTCCCTGTTTGCCGATGACGTCGCCGCTGGAGTAGTAGCTGTCGTTGTCTATGTCGCGTTCGGACACCTCACCGACATCGCCGAGTATGTGTCCTGCAGCGTTGTAGGCATACTGACGGACTATGCGCCGCTGTACATAGAAGCCTGGATACTTGAACAGCTTCTCGTGGAAGACGCCACACTCCTCTGCCGACATCTGGCTCATGAACGTCTGATGTGTGTAGCGCGAATAGCCAGGATTGCGGCTGCGGTCGCGTATCTCCTTCATTCGTGCGTCGAAGTATGCACGGTCGATGCCCAGTGTACGGCAGAAGTCAAGGGTGTCGAGGCTCGTCACTTCGCGCGGGATGAAGGTTATGTCGTAGGACGGCAGGTTGTTGACCAGCAGTTTGCCATTGCGGTCGTAGATGGTTCCACGCGACGGATATTGTATGTGACGGTAGAAAGCATTGCTGTCGGCACTGCGCTTGTAGTCCTCAGTCAGGAGCTGCAATGTCAGCAGGCGGGCAATGAATACGACCACGATGACGATTGCCGTTGCTGCGATGACGTATCTGCGTCGTTCGAGTTGGTCATTGTGCGATGTCATATATATATCCCTGCTATTTCTTCCTGATTACCTCAATGGCGAAGACGCAAGCCACGGTCATTGCCGTGCATCCGATGATGCGCAGCAGTAGGCTGCCGAAGTTATCGAACGAGAACTGTATGAGTATGGCCGACGCAGCATGGTGCAGGAGCACGAACGTCAGCACGTACTTGAAGAATGCGGGCAATCCGAATGCCTTGATTGAAGGCATTGCTACGTCGTCGTCCTGTGCATCGCGTGTCACGAACAGTCGCAACAGGGTGGGACGTGCAAAGGCTGCAAGCGTGAGGGCAGCTGCATTGGCTCCCAGTGAGTCCTCAAAGATGTCGATGATGAGGCCGAGTGCAAACGCCCAAAGCATGGTCTCGCAACGGTCGGTGCCTGTGCTAAACTTCAGGATGAGGTAGACATACAGCAACGGATGTACAACACCCCACAACAGGAGGTTGTCGAATATCAGCACTTGCATCAGCACCAGCACCACAAGCCAGACTATCCTATTTATATATGTGCTTGCCAAACCTGTCCTTCCTCTCTGTTCTGTTGTCGTCTGTCCAATTAATCCTGTCCCTGCCGTTCGAGCTGCATACGCTCGTCGGCATTCCTGTTCATCAGCACGCGCACGTCGGTCAGGTTGCCGAAGTCGGCAGACAGGAGCACCCGTACTTGATATGACAGTCCGTCGTGCGAGTCCGACACGTCGTCTATCGTTCCCACCATCAGTCCTTCGGGAAACATGGTAGAGAAGCCGCTGGTGACTATTGTGTCGCCGACTTCGAACTTTGCATGTCGCGGCAGGTCCTTCAAGTAGGCGTGGTTAGGGTCGTGACCTTCCCACTGCAGGTAGCCGAAGTAGTCGTTCTTTGCTATCTTGCAGCTCAGGTTCGACTTGCCATTGAGCAACGGTATGACCAGCGAGTAGTTGGCAGAAGTCTTGAAGACAATGCCCACGACACCGCCTGCACCGACGACCGCCATCTCTGGACGTATGCCGTCGGACGAGCCCTTGTCGATGGTTATGTAGTTGTTGCTACGGTCGATGCTGTTGTTTATGACCAGAGCTTTTATGATATCGTATCCTCTCCGCGTCATGTTACCGAGATATGCATAGAGCGAGTCGCCACGCTCCATCTTCAGTGCACTCTCGGCGAGAGCCAGCCTCTGCTCAAGCAGTATGTTGCGCTCGAGCAACACGGCATTGTCTTCGCGCAGATGCAGATACGACTTCACCTCACCCGACAGCCGGTAGATGCTTCCCGACACGGCGTTTGCTGAGGTGAAGACAACGCTCTGCTGGTAGTTGTTGAACCTCACAAGCAGCACGATGGCTATTGCTTCCAGTAGGATGAAGAGGAGGCAATAGTAGCGCTTTATGATGAAATTCAGCAGATTGCGCATCTGTCTACCTCATCAGGAACGGGAATTTGTCGATGTTCTTCAGAGCCACACCCGTGCCTTTTGCCACGCACAGAAGTGAGTCTTCGGCTACATGGAACGGAATGTTGATCTTCTCTGTCAGACGCTTATCCAGTCCGCGCAGCTGTGCTCCACCGCCAGTCAGGTATATGCCATTGCGTACGATGTCGGCATACAGCTCCGAGGGTGTATTCTCGAGTACGGTCAGTATGGCAGTCTCGATCTTCGTTATCGACTTGTCGAGACAGTGGGCTATCTCCTGATGGCCTACAGGCACCTCCATAGGGAGTGCAGTGATGCGGTTAGGTCCGCGCACGACATACTCCTCGGGTGCATCTCCGCCAAGATCGGGAAGTGCGGCTCCTACCTTCAACTTCACACGCTCTGCCATGCGTTCGCCAATACGCACATTGTGCTGGCGGCTCATGTATTCGCGTATGTCTTCGGTAAAGTCATCGCCTGCCATCTTTATGGAACTGTTCGACACGATGCCGCCCAGCGATATCACAGCTATCTCGGTGGTGCCGCCACCAATGTCGACAACCATGTTGCCTTCGGGCTTCAGCACGTCGATGCCTATACCCAAGGCTGCTGCCATAGGCTCGAATATCAGGTAGACATCGCGGCCTCCGGCGTGCTCGGCAGAGTCGCGTACGGCACGCAGCTCCACTTCAGTGCTGCCCGACGGTACGCCAATCACCATCCTCAACGATGGCGAGAACAGGCGGTGACCGTCGTTGACCTTCTTTATGAGCCCACGCATCATCTGCTCGCAGGCATAGAAGTCGGCAATCACGCCGTCGCGCAACGGACGTATAGTCTGTATCTTGTTGTTGGTCTTCTCGTGCATCAGCTTGGCCTGGGTGCCCACGGCAATCGTCTTCCGTGTCTGGATGTCGAGTGCCACCACCGACGGCTCATTCACCGCAATCTTGCCATCGGCTATAATCACGGTGTTGGCTGTACCGAGGTCCATTGCCAGCTCTTGTGTAAATGAGAGCCATTTCATCGAAAACGATTTCATAGAAGGCCATTTCATCGAAAGCGATTTCATTGGTTATGTATCTTTTTCGGGTGGAGGCGGAAGTCCGCCTCGCCCGTTGTTCTAATTAAAAAGTCTGTCCTTTGTGTGCCAAATCAGTGCTTGAAGTGGCGGAAGCCTGTCATCACCATAGCCATGCCATGGGCGTTGCAATAGTCGACTGACTCGTTGTCGCGGATGCTGCCGCCGGGCTGTATGACTGCTGTTATGCCCTCCTTGTCGGCAATCTCCACGCAGTCGCCGAATGGGAAGAAGGCATCGCTTGCCATGACTGCACCGTGCAGGTCGAAGCCAAAGCTCTTGGCCTTCTCGATGGCTTGCTTCAGTGCGTCGACACGGCTGGTCTGTCCCACACCGCTGGCAAGCAGCTGGTGTCCCTTTGCCAATACTATGGAGTTCGACTTGCTGTTCTTCACAATCTTGTTGGCGAAGAGCATGTCGTCTACCTCCTGTGCTGTCGGCTTGCGCTCTGTTGCAGGACGGCAATCTTCCGGTGTCTCTGTCTTGAGGTCGCGTTCCTGCACCAGCACACCATTAAGTGTAGAGCGGAACTGCAGGCGCGGCAGCAGTGTCGGCTTGCGGACAAGTATTATGCGGTTCTTCTTCTGGTTCAGCACTTCCAGAGCCTCTACGTCGTAGTCTGGTGCGATGATGACCTCAAAGAATATCTTGTTTATCTCCTCGGCTGTGGCCTTGTCGATCACAGCGTTTGTCACAAGCACGCCTCCGAAGGCCGATACAGGGTCGCCAGCCAGTGCATCCTTCCATGCCTCGAGCAGTGTGGGGCGTGTGGCAAGTCCGCAAGCATTGTTGTGTTTCAAGATGGCAAACGTGGTGTCGGTGCCGAACTCATCGATGAGGTCAATGGCTGCGCTGATGTCCTGCAGGTTGTTGTAGGAGATTTCCTTGCCATGAATCTGGTCGAACATGTCGTCGAGATTGCCGTAGAAGTAGCCACGCTGGTGGGGGTTCTCACCGTAGCGGAGCTGCTTGCGTGTGTTCAAGGCTGCGCGGAAGGCCGTCTCCTGGCCATTGTCGAAGTGGTTGAAGATGGCTGAGTCGTAGTATGACGATACGGCGAAGGCATCACGTGCCAGACCGTGGCGTTCCTCCAGCGTTGTCACCGCACCGTTCTCCATCAGTATGTCGCGCAGTGTCTGGTACTGTGCTTTCGATGCCACGATGACCACGTCCTTGTAGTTCTTTGCTGCGGCGCGTATCAGCGATATTCCGCCTATGTCAATCTTCTCGATGATGTCTGCCTCGCTTGCTCCGCTTGCCACTGTCTCCTCGAAGGGGTAGAGGTCTACGATTACGAGGTCAATCTCGGGGATGCTGTATTCCTGCATCTGCTTCTGGTCCTGCTCCACGTCGCGGCGTGCCAGGATGCCACCAAATACTTTGGGGTGCAACGTCTTCACTCTGCCGCCCAGTATCGACGGATATGATGTGAGGTTCTCTACGGCCTCGCACTCATAGCCCAACGACTCGATGAACTGGCGTGTGCCGCCTGTAGAGAGGAACTTCACGCCCTCTTCGTGCAACTTGGTGATGATTTCGTCCAAGCCTTCCTTGTGGTAGACGGAAATCAACGCCGTCTTTATTCTCTTGGTGTCTGACATATTATTCTGAGTTTTAAGTTTTTTAATTCACAATATTATTGGAGGTGCAAAATTAAGAAATACTTTGCTCACCGCCTATGCCTAAAATGTCAAATTGTTGTAAATCGTTTGCCGCCCACTTGCGAATGCATTACCACTGATTTGCGTCGGCAAAACTGCGGACTTGCGAACGTAAAACCACTGATTTGTGAGACGTAAAACAGCGGTTTCTATGGTTGAACGTCCATAGATTTGTGGCTGAACGTCCATAGAGCTATGGTTGAACGTCCACAGAACTGTGACTGAACGTCCATAGATGCTATGGTTGAACGTCCATGGAGACGCTGATTTTCAGTGCTTTATATGAATGCCCATCGTTGGGTTCCAAGGATGCCCATTCTATGGTCCTTTGAATGGGCATCCTTAGGTGCATAGAATGCCCATCCTTAGACCCTAAGAATGCCCATCGTTAGGGTGCCTACTTGCGCAAACACGGAATTTTAGAATGGTTTCGTTAAAAATAGAAGGTTTTTGAACGGGAGGTGCCCTCAGAACGCGTCTGGCAGGGGGGTATTGAACGGTTATTGAACAGTTCTTGAACGAAAAGCGAACAAAAAAGAAAGGAGACAAACACCGATGACCGGTGTCTGCCTCCTGACTGTAAAATTATGTCTCGATGTGCCGTGTGCCTCGAGCCTTACGCTCAGAGCACGCAGCTGCTGTGTTTACCAAACGTCGACACGCTGCTCCTTCGGGACGAACATGGGGTCGCTCTCGGTGATGCCGAAGGCCTCATACCATGTGTCGAGCTGTGGCAGCTGTCCGTTGACACGCCATTTGCCCAGTGCGTGCGGGTCGGTCTTGGTGCGACGCTCAATCTCCTCCTGACGGATGTTCTGTCCCCAGAGTGCTGCGTATGCCAGGTAGAAGCGCTGGTCGGCAGTGAAGCCGTCCTTGTCGGGCAGCGGGTTGGCTTCGGTGGCATGCTTGTATGCCTGGTAAGCAACCTTCAGACCACCATGGTCGGCAATGTTCTCGCCCTGTGTCAGTGAGCCGTTGCCGTGCAGACCAGGAGCTACCTCGATGTTGTCGAAGCAGTTGATGATGACCTGTGCACGCTCCTCAAACTTCTTGGCATCGTCGTCTGTCCACCAGTTGCGCAGGTTGCCGTCCTTGTCATACTGACGGCCCTGGTCATCGAATCCGTGAGTCATCTCGTGACCAATCACAACACCGATGGCACCGTAGTTGAAGGCGTCGTCGGCCTCCATGTCGAAGAACGGATACTGGAGTATGCCGGCAGGGAAGCAGATCTCGTTTGTTGTGGGGTTATAGTAAGCGTTGACAGTCTGCGGAGTCATGAACCACTCGGTGGGGTCGACCGGCTTGCCATAGCGTGAAAGCATGTCGTCATACTCCCATGCTGCTGCACTCTTGATGTTTGCCCAGTAGGAATCGGTGCCGATGGTCATGGCAGAATAGTCCTTCCATGTGTCAGGATAGCCAATCTTCACAGTGAATGCTGCAAGCTTCTCGTGTGCTCTCTGCTTGGTGGAGTCGCTCATCCACGTCAGACCGTCGATGCGCTCTCCGAGGCTCTGCTGGAGGTTCTTCACGAGCTGTGTCATGCGCTCCTTGGCAGCTGCGGGGAAGTACTTCTCAACATACAGCTGGCCGACAGCCATTCCCAGTGTGCCGTCGATGTTGCGTACGACGCGCTTCCAGCGAGGCTGCTGCTGCTGTGCTCCACTCATGGTGCGGCTATAGAAGTCGAAGTCGGCTGCTACGAAGTCGTCGCTCAGGTAAGAGGCTGCAGCATCGATGACCTTCCACTGCAGGTAGGTGCGCTGCTTCTGCATAGGCAGTGTGGCGATGATGTCGGCTGCTTCCTTGAGCGATGCCGGCTGACCTACGATTACTTCCTTGACATCCTTCAGACCCATTGACTCGAAGTAGGTGTCCCATTCGAATTTGCTGAATTCCTTCTTCAGCTCGTCGAGTGTCATCTTGTTGTAGTTTGCCTCAGGATCGCGAAGCTCTACGTTCGAGCGGAAAGCCTTGGCAAGACGTGTCTCTACGTCCATGACGGTCTGCATGGCATCGTTGGCCTCTGCCTCGTTCCATCCCATGAGGCTGAAGACCTTCTGCACGTGTGACTTGAATGCTTCGCGGATGCGTGTCTCCGACTCGGCATCAGAGATGTAGTAGTCGCGGTTGCCCATGCTGAGGCCGCTCTGTGATATCTGTACGGCATTCTGCTTGCTGTCCTTCTCGTCAGCACCGATGTAGACGCCGAAGTAAGCACCCACACCCTTGCGTGCGAGCTTAGGCAGATAAGCGTAGACCGACTTGACATCGGTGATCTGCTCTGCCACCTCGTCGAGGTCTTCCTGTACGGGAGCGAAGCGCTGCTCGTTCAGCTTCACACTGTCCATGGCGGTGTTGTAGAAGTCTGCAATCTTCTGTGCGTTGGTGCCTGCAGCATTCTCTGCTGTCGAGAGCTCCTCGATGAGTTCGTTCAGACGCTTCTGGTTGGTCTCTGCCAGCTGGTCGAATGAGCCGTAGCGTGAGTACTCGGCAGGCAGCGGATGCGACTTCTGCCAGCCGCCAGTAGCATACTGATAGAAGTCCGTACCGGGCTTCACGGTCGTGTCAAGGCTCGACAGCTCTATGCCAGAGGTCTGTTCTGCCTGCTGTGCTCCGCCGCACGATGCTGCCAAGAAGCAGAACGCTGCGATGGGCAAATAACTTGTTCTTTTCATTTTGCTTTGAATTGTTATGTAAGTACTTTATCAGTTGTTTCTTTTCTCCTTCAGCTCCTCGAGTTGGCTTGATGCTGCTTCCCACTCTTCCATGTTCTTGTCGAGTGCTGCCTTGAGTCGCCCGTGGCGTTCGTAGAGTGTTGTGTCTGCCGCTCCTTCGGGTGTCGCCATACGGTCTTCGAGTATGGCTATGGCAGACTCGGCCTCGCTGATTGCCGTCTCCAGCTCAGCTACGGTCTTCTCCAGCTTCTTCAGCCGGCGGCTGTATTCCTTCTGCTCCTCGTAGCTCATCTGTGCCGTGCTCTTCTCGCGCGGTGCTGTGCTCTCGGTCTTCTGCTTCCGTGCGAAGACAGCATCCAGTCCACGGCTACCGGCGTCGTCGCCGCCTGCAGCAGCAAGCTCGGCACTCTTCTCGCGCAGGAAGTCGTAGATGCCACCGATGTGCTGGCGCACATGTCCGTCGCCGAACTCATAGACCTTCGTCACCAGACCATCGAGGAAGTCGCGGTCGTGGCTGACGATGATGGCTGTGCCGTCGAACTCGCGTATGGCCTCTTTCAGCACGTCCTTGGAACGCATGTCGAGGTGGTTTGTAGGCTCGTCGAGGATGAGGAGGTTGACCGGTTCAAGCAGCAGCCTTATCATGGCGAGACGTGTGCGCTCGCCACCGCTGAGCACCTTGACCTTCTTGTCGATGGCGTCGCCACCGAACATGAATGCGCCGAGTATGTCGCGGATCTTTAGGCGTATGTCGCCCACAGCCACATTGTCTACGGTCTGGAACACCGTGAGGTCTTCGTCGAGCAGCTGTGCCTGATTCTGTGCGAAGTAGCCTATCTTGACGTTGTGCCCAATGGTAAGGTGGCCTGTGTAGTCGGTAAGCTGTCCCATGATGCACTTCACGAGTGTTGACTTTCCTTCGCCGTTGCGTCCCACGAATGCAACCTTCTCGCCACGGCTGATGGTCATGTCGACGTGATTGAACACCTGGTGTTGTCCGAAAGCTTTGCCCACGTCCTCGCAGATGACAGGCCAGTTGCCGCTACGCTCGGAGCAGGTGAACTTAAGTCGCAGTGTGGAGTTGTCCACGTCGTCAACCTCGATGGGTACGACCTTCTCAAGCTGCTTGATGCGGCTCTGCACCTGCACGGCCTTGGTAGCCTGGTAGCGGAAACGCTCGATGAAGGCACGTGTGTCCTCAATCATCTTGCGCTGGTTCTCATAGGCACGCAGCTGCTGCTCACGACGTTCCTGTCGCAGCACGACGAATTGGTCATAGCTGACTTTGTAGTCGGCTATGTGATGGCACGATATCTCGATGGTGCGTGTGGTGACATTGTTGAGGAAGGCACGGTCGTGACTGACAAGCATCACGGCATTGGCACGGGTCTGAAGGAAGTTCTCCAGCCACTGTATGCTCTCGATGTCAAGGTGGTTGGTAGGCTCGTCGAGCAGCAACACGTCGGGATGTCTCAGCAGTAGCTTCGCCAGCTCAATGCGCATGCGCCATCCTCCGGAGAACTCGCTCGTAGGTCGTTCGAAGTCTTCGCGTCTGAAGCCAAGACCTGTCAGCGTGCGTTCCAATTCGGCTTGGTAGTTTGCGCCGCCCATGAGGTTGAAGCGTTCGTTCAGATGGGTGACGCGCTCAATGAGCTTGTGGTAGTCGTCGCTCTCGTAGTCTGTCCGCTCTGCCAGCTGTGTGTTCAGGCGGTCAATCTCCTCCTGCATCTTGAAGATGTGCTCGAAAGCCATCTCTGCTTCCTGACGCACGGTGCGCTCATCGCTGAGCTTCATGACCTGCGGCAGATAGCCTATGGTGCAGTCGCGTGGAATGCTGACCGTGCCCTCTGTGGGCTGCTGTTCGCCTGCCAGAATCTTCAGTAGCGTGGATTTGCCGGCACCGTTCTTGCCGACCAGTGCAATGCGGTCTTTAGGATTTATGACGAACGACACATCCTCAAACAGGGGAGTGGCGTTGAACTCCACTTTCAGTCTGTCTGCTGAAATCATGTATTTTGACCTTCCTTGTTCCTTATCTTTCTGAATCAGGGCACAAAGGTAGTCATTTTATTAAGGTGGGTTCTATAAATTCCCACCGTAATGAAATGACAAATTAACTAATATACGTGAGTTACGTTTTGTCATCTTGCGGTCTCTTTTCGGTCCAATTCGCCTGTTCGCTCAGTCGTATAGCCCGCTATACTCCTTTGCTCTCAGACAAATTGTCCTCGAAAATAGCCTCGCAATCTGACAAAGCCAATTTATAGAACCCACCTTAATTATTGTTCCAGCAGGAACTGTTTGAAGCTCTCGAAGTCGCGCGGCAATGACACGCTCTTCTTCTCGCCCTGCATGAAGGCTTCCAGCTTCTTGGGGATGTCCACACGTTCGCCTATGATATTCTCCACGGTATCCTTGAATTTGGCAGGATGGGCGGTCTCGATGAAGAAGCCAGTCTCGCCGGCACGCAGTCCTTCGCGCAAGGCACGGTGTCCGCATGCTCCGTGAGGGTCGAGCAGGTAGTGTTGCTGCTGCCATGTGTCGCGTATCTCGTCGGCAATCTGCGCGTCGTCGTACGTAGCACCACTGATGTCGCGTGCTATGGCATCATGGCTGCCGCCATACAGGTCGAGTATCCGTGCGAAGTTGCTTGGGTCACCGACGTCCATGGCATTGGCTATTGTGGCGATGCTCGGACGCGGCTGGTAGGTGCCTGTCTGTAGATATTTATAGAAGATATCGTTGCGGTTGTTGGCAGCGATGAAGCGGCTTATGGGCAGTCCCATGCGCTTGCCAAACAGTCCGGCAGTGATGTTGCCGAAGTTGCCGCTTGGCACGCATGCCACGATGTTCTCGGTGATGCCCTGTCTCTTCAGCTGTGCGTAAGCTTGGAAGTAGTAGAATGCTTGCGGCAGGAAGCGTGCCACGTTTATTGAGTTTGCGCTTGTGAGTTGCATGTGGGCGTTCAGCTCGCTGTCCATGAATGCCGACTTCACAAGTGCCTGACAGTCATCGAACACGCCGTCGACCTCAATGGCGGTGATGTTCTGTCCCAGTGTGGTGAACTGCTTCTCCTGAATCAGGCTGACCTTGCCTTTGGGATAGAGCACGTAGACCCTTATTCCGTCTACGCCAAGGAAGCCGTTGGCAACCGCACTGCCTGTGTCGCCGCTGGTTGCAACAAGCACGTTGACCTGCTTCTTGCCTTCTTTGCGTATGAAGTGTCCCAACAGGCGTGCCATGAAGCGTGCACCCACATCCTTGAATGCAAGGGTAGGGCCATGGAACAGTTCCAGCGACCAGATGTTGCCATCGCCGACATGCACAAGGGGAATGTCGAAGCTCATGGTGTCGCAGACTATCTGCTGCAGAGTGTCATTCTCGACATCCTCGCCGAAGAAGGCTTCTGCTACGCCGACGGCAATCTGCTGTAGCGTCATGTCCTGTATGTTGTCGAAGAACTGCTTCGGCAGTTGCTTTATCTTGTGTGGCATGAACAGACCACGGTCTGCGGCAAGTCCTTTGACGACAGCCTCTTCGAGAGTTACGTCGGGTGTGTTGTGGTTAGTACTGTAATACATCATATCTTCCGGTCTCCTTGCTTTAGTTCATTCTATCTTCATGAATTCGTCCATAAACTCCGTGAGCCTAAGCAGTCCGTAGGAACCGCCTACGCAGCTGACCTCGTCAAACCTTTGCACTTCGTCGGGCTTAATGCCCTTATACCACACGAGGAAAGGCACTGGCTCTGCCACATGTGTGCGCAGCTCCACTGGTGTAGGATGGTCGGGCATCACGGCGATGCACACTGGCTCGTCCCATTCTGTCACCTCTTTATATATAGGCTTCACTATGCGCTTGTCGAGGTTCTCTATGGTCTGCAGCTTCAGCTGTAGGTCACCGTCGTGCCCTGCTTCGTCGCTTGCTTCTATATGAAGGAACACAAAGTCGTCGCTCTTGAGTGCTTCGATGGCAGCAGCGGCTTTGCCCTCGTAGTTCGTGTCTGCCTGTCCAGTCATGCCGTCGACAATAATCCTCCGCAGGCCTGCATATTTACCTATACCTCTTATCAGGTCGACGGCAGAGATCACGCTTCCGTGCTTGATTGTAGGGTACATCTCCGTCAGTGTCTGCATCTTGGGCCTATAGCCCGCGCTCCATGGCCAGATGGAGTTGGCTGGTTCGGTGCGTCCTGCATTGAACGGATGCTCTGCCAACAACTCTTGCGAACGCAATATAAGACTGTTCAGCAAATCTGCCGTCTCCTGTGCTGTCATTCGTCCTTCCTCGACGGGAGCATTGGGCATGGGCTTTACCAGCAGGTCGCGCCAACGTTCGTTGGGATGGTCGTGTGGTGGTGCACACTCCACATATTTGCTTCCGCCCTTCACTATGAGCAGATGGCGGTACTGTATGCCCGTGATGAACTGCACCTTCTCACTGCCGAGCTGTTTCTGCAGATACTTTATCAGTACGTCACCCTGCTCTGTGGTCAGGTGTCCGCCATGATGGTTCTCGATGATGCCGTTACGCAACGTTATGATGTTGCATCGCATTGCCATGTCTTCGGGAGCCATGTCGTAGCCTATCGATGCTGCCTCCAGACAGCCTCGTCCCTCATACAGCCTGCTCATGTCGTAGCCTAAGATGCTGGCATTGGCAACCTCAGAGCCCGGGTGCATACCTTCAGGCACGGTTATCAGTCGTCCGCATCGCCCTTCACGTGCCAGCAGGTCCATGTATGTGGTGTCTGCATATTGCAGCAGCGTCTTACCGCCCAGTTCGGCAACGGGATGGTCCGCCATGCCGTCGCCCAAGATGATGATGTGTTTCATGTGTGGGCTTCCTTTCTCTCTCTTTGTCTTGTTGTTTGT
>CAYXLA010000020.1:0-12536 GCA_964465765.1 uncultured Bacteroidaceae bacterium
CACATCGAACGTGATGAGCGCTCACATCGAACGTTGTGAATGCTCACATCGAACGATGTGAGAGGACATGAGTTAACTTTGTGAACCATATCATGCATATTCACAAGGCTTTACAGCTATATTGCCGCACGACTTCGTTCGTCGTGCACGATGCGGGTGGTTGTCAGGACTCCCGGCATCAGTCAAATTGCCCGTGCCGGCAGTCTATATCCGTGGCGCAGAGCCACAAGTTACACAGGGAAAGCGTACCTTTGCGCGTGACAAAGTGAGAGATAACATAACCCAATATAGTGATGAAGAAAACAAGTATACTGATATTTGTGCTTGCAATGGCATGCTGTGGCAACGCCCTGGCACAGGGAAAGAAGGTTAAAGACCATAGTACTGACCCCGAACATTTCTACCTCTATGAGAGTGAGGTACCAAGCAATCTGAAGCTCCTACCACCGCCACCCGAAGAGAACTCAGCACGTTTCGCCTACGACATCGAGCAGTATGAGTGGGGCAAGTCGCAGCGCAACACGCCGCGCGGAGAGCAGGCAATAAAGGATGCCGATACCAGCGACAAGGGCGTGTGTGAAGCATTCTCGCCCGCTTTTGGCATAACAATCAGTCAGGAGACAACACCCCAACTCTACCGACTGATAACTGGCATGCGCGAAGACCTCGGTGATCTTGCCACTGATGAGGCTAAGAAGTACTACAAGCGCAAGCGTCCGTTCCTCTATTTCAATGAAGATACCAGCATCCCCGAACTGCAGAAACGCTACACCAAGAGCGGTTCCTATCCGTCGGGTCACACAGCAATAGGCTGGGGCACAGCACTCGTACTCGCCGAGATCAACACAGGCAATCAGGAAGCCATACTGAAACGTGGCTACGAGATGGGGCAGAGCCGTGTCATTGCAGGCTTCCATTTTCAGAGCGATGTGGATGCTTCGCGGTGGATGTGTACGGCCATCGTGGCACGTCTGCATG
The DNA here is from genome assembly GCA_964465765.1 of uncultured Bacteroidaceae bacterium. GTDB lineage: Bacteria > Bacteroidota > Bacteroidia > Bacteroidales > Bacteroidaceae > Bacteroides. Next base: position 979 of record CAYXLA010000020.1, read on the forward strand.
CCGACAAGGAGTTCTGCAAACAGCTGAAGAAAGCGAAGAAGGAGTTTGCCAAGCTGCAGAAGCAAGGCAAGATACAGAACGTGAGCCTGTGAGACGGCAACGTCATTAACGCTATATATAAGAGGTATGGACACACCGAACGGGCAGACACAAGCCTTCGTGAGGCAACACTGCGATGATGACCCGCTGCGGCTGGCATTGCAAGCTGTGCGTCCTGAGGGTGTGGACATGGCGTATGCGCTTACTCAGATCGATGGCAGGCAACGTATGCGGCGCAAGGTGCCGTCGTGGGCTGCCAAGGAAGGCATCGTCTATCCGCAACATCTGTCTGTTGAGCAGTGCTCGTCGGAAGCTACGGCACGCTACAAAGCATTGGTGGTCTCTGCCGCTGGCGGACATAAGAGTCTTGCCGACCTGACAGGCGGCATGGGTGTAGACTGCTACTTCATGCACTCCGCATTCACTGAGACGACATACGTAGAACGTCGGCAGGAGCTGGCAGACATTACGGAGCATAACTTCAAGGTGCTTGGCGCGGACAACATCAGCGTTCTCTGCGCCGACGGCATAGACCACCTGCGTAGCATGGAGCCGGTCGACTGGCTCTTTATGGACCCAGCACGGCGCAGTGGCAGTGGGGCAAAGACGGTGGCTTTGTCCGATTGCGAACCCGACGTAGTGCCATTGTTGCCGCTTCTGTTACAGAAGGCAGGGCACGTAATGCTCAAGCTGTCGCCCATGCTCGACATCAGCATGGCTCTGCGACAGATGCCGCACGCGACCGAGGTGCATGTTGTGGCTGTCGACAACGAGTGCAAGGAACTGCTGGTTGTGATGGACCGTGATGGCGGCATGACGGCAGAGGATGTCACGGTGCACTGTGTCAATCTATTGCACAATGGCACTTCGCAGACCTTCACCTTCAGCAAGTTTGACGAGCAGGACGAATGCCAGTATGCACACACCATAGCCAAATACCTCTACGAGCCCAATGCCGCCGTGCTGAAGGCTGGTGCCTATCGCACCGTTGCCCGTAAGTACGGCCTCGAGAAGCTGCATCCGAGCAGCCATCTATACACATCCGACAATCTGGTCACCGACTTCCCAGGTCGTACATTCGCGGTCGACGACTACGGCAGCATGAGCCGACCGGACCTGCGCAGACTGCTCGACGGCACGAGTAAGGCCAACCTTGCAATACGAAACTTCCCCAGTTCCGTTGCGGAACTGAGGAAGCGTCTGCACCTCGGTGATGGAGGTGATGTCTATTTGTTTGCTACCACGATGGCTGATGGACGTAAGGTCCTCGTCAGATGCAGCAAACGGTGATGTGCCGTTATCGGCTTATTTCCCCTTAGGAGCATTCTTCACATACTTCTCCAGCCATGCGTCCTGTTCGTAGAGCAGATGCATGACGTTCTCCTTTGCCGTATAGTGATGGCTCTCGAGCGGCAGTACGACGTAGCGCACTGTGGCTTTGTGGCCCTTCAATGCCTGATAGAAGCGTTCGCTCTGTATGGGGAACGTACCGGTGTTGTTGTCCAACTCGCCATGGATGAGCAGCAGGGCACCGCTCAGCTTGTCGGCATACATGAACGGACTCATGGCATTATACACCTCAGGAGCTTCCCAGTATGTACGTGTCTCGCTCTGGAAACCGAAGGGTGTAAGTGTGCGGTTGTAGGCTCCACTGCGTGCAATGCCTGCCTTGAACAGCTTGGTGTGGGTCATCAGGTTGGCTGTCATGAAGCCACCATACGAGTGTCCGCCCACGCCAATGCGTGCTGTGTCGCCCACTCCAAGGTCGTAGATGGCCTTCACAGCTGCCTCGGCATCCATCACAAGCTGGTCGATGTAGTTGTCGTTAGGCTCTGTGGTCTCCGTTCCAACGATAGGCATCTCCACGTTCTCCATGACGCAGTAGCCACGTGTGACGAACATCGCAGGGAAGCGATAGGTCATAGTTGGGAACGTATACTTGCTGCCGCGCACCTGTCCGGCATCGGCTACCGAACGATATTCGCGTGGATAGCCCACCATATAGACTGGCAGGCGTCCGTCACGGTCTTTGTCGTATCCGGCAGGCAGATAGACTGTGGCTGTCAGGTCGAGTCCGTCGGCACGTTTATACTTTATCTGCTCGTGGGTGACACCTTCCATCGCCTTATAAGGGTTCTCGAACGAGGTCAGTGCACGTTCTGACTTCTTCTTGAGGTCGTGCATGTAGAAGTTGGCAGGACGTGTGTTCGACTCGCGTGAGGTGACAAACTGCAGCTTGTCGAGGTCCTTGGTGGCAACGATATGCTCATAGTAGGGTGCTGCGCAACGCCACAGTATGGTGTTCTTCTGCTTTGTGATGTCGTAGCGGCTTATGTAAGGCATGTCTCCGTCGGGGCTTGAACCTTCGCTCTCGAGCAACAGTTCGGTGTGCTTCTTATTGGTGTAGATGACGGGACGACCGTAGGTGCCGTCGGTGGTCACAATCTCACCAGGGTTGTTGTAGTTGTCGTTCATGTCCCACTCGAACACAGTGCTGAGGGCATTGTCGGCAGCACATGGCACGAAGGATGCCTGTGTGATGGCATGTGTCTGTCGGCTCATGTAGGTCACGATAGCAAACTGGTCGTCGCACCAGTTGATGCCGCGGTAGCGCTTAGGTGTCTTGACAACAGTCTGTGGCTGTCCGTTGAAGGGAGCGTCGAGCTGATAGACGGCATCCAGATATTCAAGGTCCTTGCCTCTTGGGTTACCTCCGTCGAGTGCTTCAGCCCATGTCACCGACGAGCCCTTGTCGTTTCGCCATGAGAAGTTGCGCGGATAAGGACTTGTGGTGTCATAGCCCATTGCCGTCACCACTACAGGATTATTTGCCAACTCCTTCACTGTGCGTCCGTTGAGGTCGATGATTGAAACCTTTTCAGGGAAGCTGTAGTAGGGCACGGTATAGGAGTAAGGATGCTGCACGGCACTGAGCAGGATGTACTGCTTATCCGGCGACAGGCTTATCTGCTTATATACACCTGCGCTGCCAATCTCCTTCTCACCGTTGCTGCCTACGCTGACCAGCTGTGATGTGAAGTAGTATTCGAACTGCTCTTCATCGTTCTTGTTCTTCAGCAAGTCCTGATAGGTGCGAGCAGGAGAGCTGGTACCCAGGTTCTGCTGAATGATGGGAGTCTGCGGCACCGGATTGATTGCCGGAGCTGCGCCACGGCCTTCGGGAACGGCAGCAAAGATGAAGTTCTGCGCATCGAGCCAGTAGACCGATGTGCCCTGTGTGGCGTTCATGCGACGGTTGGTAATCTTGCGTGCTGCTCCATCCGTACCACATATATAAAGGTATATGCCATTGGCTTCCTTGACAAGCACCACCAGTTGGTCGCCTGTGGGATTCCACTGTGCTCCCCATACGACACATCCGCTTGGCAGTCCGGTCACTTCGGTCTGCTCCAGCGTCGTAGTGTTGACGATGGTAGCACGGTCGTATGCCGGTGTGCGGCTTATGCTGTATGTATCAGGATTAAAACGTGCTCCGCCAAGACGATATTCTGTCTGCGCCTGTTCTGCCAACGACAGGAATGGACGCTTGTTCAGTTGCACCATGTATGTGCATGGGTCGTTGAAGATAACTTGTGGTGTCAGTGGTGCTGCCACAATGTCTTGCAGCACCTTGGGAGGCAACTTGTAGCCCTCATCTTCCTGTGCGACCGCTGAGGTTGTAATGGTCAGTGCCGCTGCCAGGAACAAACAGTTCAATGCTTTCATTTGTTCGTATGTTAATTGTTAGTGTTCCATTGTATCCAATGAACTCGTCTCTGCCGACAAAAGTACATCTTTTGCCCGAGGACGCTGACAGATTGCACGCAAAATATACATATCCTGTGGACGTTCAACCATAGCACCTGTGGACGTTCAACCATAGCACCTGTGGACGTTCAACCATAGCATCTATGGACGTTCAACCATAGAACTGTGGACGTTCAGCCATAGAACTGTGGACGTTCAGCCACGCAAACACCGCTGCACAATGTGGTAATCGGACATTACAGTCGGCTATGACTACAGAATATGAACGCTGACAAATGTCATTAAATATGACGAAAATATGTCTTTTATGTCAGCAAACGCGAATTTTTAAGAGCTTTTGTGTACGGTTTTAAATTCTATTAATAACTTTGCGCCATATTTAGCACTGAAGATAGGTCAGTGCGGGAGAATACAACAAACAAAGTCCGAAAATACAACGAACGAAGTACACAAGTGTATTTTCCTCACAGATACGAACTGTATTATATAATAAGGTAAATAGAAAAGACGTTATGAGGAAGAGTATCCTGCTATTCGCAGCCTGCGCCGGGTTGACTCTCACCCAGGTGCACGCACAGACAGCCATTTCAGATGAGCTGGCCTACAAAATCAAGAACGAGGCTTTTGCCAATTCAGACATCGACAAACTGTCGCAGTACATGACCGACCTGCTGGGCTCACGTCTTGCAGCATCGCAGCAGAAGTTGCGTGCCGAGCAGCTTGTCATCAAGAAGCTTACAGAGTATGGTCTTACAAACCCGCATGCTGAGTTCGCAGTAGAATTCGCCAAGGGTGGTTGGGATAGCGAGAAGAACTACGTCGCAATGACTGCACCTTACTATTGCAGCTATGCTGCTAACCCGAAGGCATGGACAGGCAGCACCAACGGTCTGGTCAAGGGTGAGGTTGTCTATGTCGACCAGCTGAACAGCGCAAGCGATATAGACAAGTACCGTGGCAAACTGGCTGGTAAGATTGTGCTGATGCCTGTAACAACATCCTATGAGATATCTTTTGAGCCTCTGGCATACCGCTACTCGGACGAGGAGCTCGCTGCATTGGAGACCGACCCGCGTCCAGGACGTCATAACTATCGCCGTCAGATGGGCGGTGCAACAATAAGCCGTGAGGAGATGATGCGTCGCCGTCAGGTGCAGAACGACTTCACAAAGATGCTGCAGAGCGAAGGTGTGCTTGCCATCATCAATACACGTGGCACATTCAACGTCACCAGTGGTAGCGGTGCACAGTATAAGGTCGGTGACCCAGAACCAGTGCCAGAGGTAATGCTCCCGCTTGAGGATGGTGGCCGTATGGCACGACTCATACAGGCAGGCGAGAAGGTAGAGATGGAGCTTGAGCTTAAGAACAAGTTCACAGACAACCAGAAGATAAACAATGTGATTGCCGAGATACCGGGTACAGACCCGAAGCTGAAGGACGAGATTGTACTTATAGGTGCACACCTTGACTCATGGCACAGTGGTACAGGCGGTGCCGACAACGCATCTGGTTGCATCACCATGATGGAGGCAATGCGCATCCTGAAGGCCATCGGCGCACAGCCCAAGCGTACAATACGTATTGCCCTCTGGGGTGGTGAGGAACAAGGCTTGTATGGTTCGCGCGGTTACAAGAACATCTATCTGTACGACGACAAGGCCAAGAAGGCAAAGGCAGGATACGACAAGTTCACCATCTATCTGAATATGGATAACGGCTCAGGACGCTTCCGTGGCATCTACCTCGAGCAGAATGACCTTGCAAAGCCTTTCTTCGAGGCTTGGAAGGCTCCTGTAGAGTCGCTGGGATTCACCACACTGTCACCGCGTCAGACAGGTTCTACCGATCACGTAACCTTCGACCGCATCGGACTGCCGGCTTATCAGTTCATACAGGACGAGCTTGAGTATGACCGTACATACCATACTAATATGGATACATGGGAACGTCTGTCGCTCGACGATCTGAAGATCGACGCTGCCATAGCAGCAACAATGGCACTGAGCGCAGCCAATGATCCTGCTCGTATTCCCGTTAAGCCTGGCTATCCAGCCGCAGCAGCACAGAACACAAGACCGTTTTGACAGTAACCGCTACGGCGGTACTGCCATGACGAACATCAACCGAAGGTAAAGAGAAGGAACTAAACAAAGTTTCACGAGATAGTTTTAATATAGTATTAACCATTTTTTAAGGACGTGACTTATGAAAAGTAGACTAATTGCTTTAGCCACATTACTTCTGATGAGCGTATGCGTCTTTGCACAAAACATAACAGTGCAAGGCAATGTTACGTCAGACGAGGACGGGCTGCCCATTATCGGTGCGTCTGTCCTGGTTGTGGGTACCACGACGGGAACCATAACCGACATCGATGGTAACTTCACCATCCAGAATGTGCCGGAAGGCGCAGACCTTACAATCTCGTACGTAGGTATGCAGCAGCAGACCGTGAAGGCTCAGTCACAGCTCACCATCGTACTGAAGTCGGACTCAGAGATGCTGGGCGAGGTCGTTGTGACCGCCATGGGTATCCAGCGTCAGGCAAAGGCCATCGGCTATTCTACTGCTAAGGTAGACGCTGACCAGCTGACAGCTGCCAAGGGTACAGATGCCACAGCAGCACTTAGTGGTAAGGTATCTGGATTGGAAATCAACGTCACCTCGTCGGCTCTCGACCAGGAGACACGTATACAGCTGCGCGGTGCGCGTTCGTTCAAGGGCGATAACTCTGCCCTCCTCGTACTCGACGGTGTGCAGACTCCTATGAGCTTCCTGCAGACATTGAACCCTAACGATATCGACAACGTGTCGGTACTTAAGGGCGCATCAGCAGCCGCCCTCTACGGTTCTGAGGCTGCCAACGGTGTGATCATCGTTACCACAAAGTCCGGTTCAAAGGGCAAACCGCAGATTACCTACGGATTTACGGTAACATCACATCATGTATCCTACCTGCCTAAGACGCAGCACCGCTTCGGCTCAGGCCACCGCAACTCTTCTACAGGCAACTGGGATTACACAGAGAACTCGTATATGTCGAGCGAGAACCAGCAGTTCGGTCCTGAGTTCGATAACCTGCCTGCTGAGTCAGGTTGGCCTCTCGAAGGACTTGACGGTGAGGTTCGCTCAATCAACTACGGCTATATCGGCGACGACTATCTGTCGAGCTACTACCGTTCGGGTCTTGACCTGCAGCACGACGTAAGCTATTCTTCAAGCGACGACCGTGGTTCAATGTACCTCTCTTATCAGCGTCTGGACCAGCAGTCCATTACTCGTGGGGATGAGTCAGCACGTCAGACACTGCGCTTCAACGCAAGCCGCAACTACAAGCGCTTGAATGTATCAGGAAGAGCAACCTATACTCACAGCACATATGACATGAGTACATACAGCTCGAATGGTATCTACTCATTGATGCAGATTCCTGCAAACTACCGTGTAGGCGACTACACCGATTGGCGTCAGGGTGATACCGGCGCGGGTGTATCTCCTAACGAGTACTTCTCTGACTACTCTGAGAACCCGTTCTTCCTGCTCGATACCCATCGCCGTGAGACTCGTCTCGACCGTTTGGCTGGTACAATTCAGGCAGACTTGGATGCAACCAACTGGTTGAAGTTCACTGCACGTGCAGGTCTGAACCTGAACGTCAACAATACTAACCTGCGTACCGAAGCATTCAACTTCAGTGAATATTCAAAGCAGTACAAGTACAATGCTTCTTCTGATCAGGTATCTACCTTCACTACGGCATCGAGCCTCTCGTCGAACTTCAACCTCGACCTCATGGCACAGGCAAACCATAAGTTTGGCGATGACTTCGAACTGAAAGGCATGGTTGGTTACTCTTTGCAGGATAAGTATTATGAGTATAAGCGCGTGGGAGCATCACAGCTTGCCATTCCTAACCTATACAACCTCTCGAACAAGTTGGGCGACCTCACCGGTTCTAACCAGTGGACACGCAGCCGTAAGACTGGTATCTACGCATCAGTCGACTTGAACTATCGCGACTGGGCATTCCTGCAGCTCACCGGCCGTAACGACTGGACTTCACTGCTGGCTAAGGGCAACCGCTCATTCTTCTATCCATCTGCCAATGCGTCGGTAGTGCTCACAGATGCTATACCTTCGCTGCGTAGCGATGTCTTCAATCATTGGAAGATGCGTGCATCTTGGGCACGCGTAGGTACGGTCAACCTGGAGCCTTACAGCTTGCAGACACTGGCAACCGTCAGCGGTGCATTCCCTTACGGTACCACCACAGGTTACTCTCTGAGTACTACTATTTACTCCGACGACTTGAAGCCTGAGTTCACATCAGAGTATGAAGTCGGTACAGAGTTCGGCTTCTTCAACAACCGCATCACTCTGGAGGCTGCTGCTTATATCCAGCGTACCACCGACCAGACAGTGCCGGTATCAGTGCCGACATCTACTGGTTATGCTTCGCGCTACATCAATGCCGGTACAATGGAAGGTAAGGGTCTCGAGTTTGACTTGCACATCAACCCGATTGTTCGCTGGGGTGACTTCAGCTTTAACCTCGGCTTCAACGCTACATTCGTAAAGACGAAAGTCGTTGAGCTTGCCGATGGTCTTGACGAGTTGGCCATCGATAACAACATCAACGGTACATACTACGGTATCTGGGCAATCAAGGGCGAGTCGTTCCCTGCCATCAAGGCACAGGACTGGAAGCGTGACGAACAGGGACGTGTCATCGTGAATGCAACGACTGGTCTGCCTGAAGCAGGCGAGATGGTAGTCATGGGAACCACAGAGCCTACCGTACGTTTGGGTATCACACCGACATTCCGCTATAAGGACTGGACACTGACTGCTACCATCGACTATCGTGGCGGACACAAGTTCATGAGCTCACTCGAAACGTCTAACTGCTTCACCGGTTCGTCTTGGATCAGTGCTTCTGCAGGTCGTCAGCGCATTGTGTTCCCGCACTCTTCTGTATGGGATGAGGCTACACAGAGCTATGTCGACAATGAGAACATCACCATCATGTACGGTGACGACAGCTACTGGAATGGTTTGTACAATCAGGGCTACGCCAACAAGGTTGTCAGTGCAGCCACATGGCGTCTGCGTGAGGTGTCTCTGAACTACGAGTTCCCGAAGAAGATTATCGACAAGCTGGGCTTCATACAGGGCATATCTGCAAGTCTTGTAGGCCGCAACCTGCTCATGTTCCGTCCTAAGACAAACATCTTCAGCGACCCTGAGTTCTCAAGCAATGGCGGTAACTCAAACATCACTGCCACCAGCTACAACAGAAACGCTAACGGTACGCAGGGCAACCTTGCATCTGGCTACCGCAGCTATGGTTTCAACTTTATCGTCACATTCTAACGTCAAGGAGAGGAATTTTAAAGTATGAAAACGAACATATTATATATTGCAGCATTAAGCGGTACACTTGCACTCGGCAGCTGCTCCGACTGGATTGATGTCAATGACGACCCAAACAACGCAACTGTCGAGACCGTAACTGCCGACCTGTTGCTGACAAGTGTTGAGAATGACATTGCCGGTGAGCGTGCCGGACGTCTCAACACCAGTGCCACTGGAGGTTCGAACTACTACGGTTGGTTCAACTGGTCACAACAGTTGACCAAGTCGGGCGACTACTCTGGCTCATATGTATATCTGTCGGGTATGGTGTCGAACTCAACGTTCAACAGCTACTGGGCAAACCGCTACGAGCGTATCGCCAACATCAAGAACATTAAGGAGAAGGCGGTGCAGGAAGGCAACAATGCCCTGCTGGGTATTGCACAGGTGCTTGAGGTCATCGAGTTCCGCGAGCTTGTCGACATCTATGGCAACGTACCTTATACTGAGGCTGCCCTTGCAGCCGAGAACCTGTCTCCGGCTTACGATGATGCCGAGACCATCTACAAGGCTCTGTGTGCTGAGATAGTTGAGGCAGAGAGCAACCTGCAGGACGGTTCGCTGTCAGCATACGGTTCTGCCGACATCTACTTCGGTGGCGACAAGGATGAGTGGGTACGCTATGCCAACTCCATCGAGCTGAGCTTGTTGATGCGTATCTCCAACGTCAGCCTCTTCAACGAGGTCAACGGTTCAGCACGTCTGAAGGCTCTCGAGGGTAATTGCATCACCGAGAATGCTACGTCGAACCCTGGCTACTATGTCGGTGAGAACAAGATGTCACCGCAGAACTATCTGTGGGGACACACATATCTCTGGAATGGTAATTACACTAGCAGCCGTACTAGCCGACGCTCTACAGGTCGTAGCCAGTATGACCCGACTGCAGAGATGGTTAAGTTCCTTCGCGATACTGAGAACCCTCTGCTGCGTGTCTATGCTGACCCGCGTGAGAGCTTGAAGGACAGCCCATACGCTTCTTACTCATCGTTCGGCCTCGGTGACGAGTGGTATGTAGGTATTCCTTACGGTGTGAATACACCTGCACAGCGTGCCTACGTCTCACTGATTGGTGTCGGCGTGGTTGGTACCGGAAGCTGGAACTTCGATGAGGATGCATCGAAGGATGTGATAATCTATCCGAAGCACATAGTCGACTTCTACTTCGCCGAGGCAGCCCTGCGCGGACTCATCGATGGTGGTGATGCCAAGGCTAAGCAGTACTATGAGGCTGGTATCACCAGCTTGATGCAGACCTACGAGACCGCTCTTCAGGCAGAAATCCCTTACAAGGGAGCTAAAGAGCCTATCAGTGGTACGGCTGCCGAAGCTGCTGCTGACTACTACGGACAGACATCGGGTACATACTCTAACCTCGTCAACTGGGATCTTATGACCACCGATGACGAGAAGTTGGAGGCTATCAACGTACAGAAGTGGCTCGGCTTCTACCTCCTCGACCCGCTGGAGTCATGGAGTGAGATTCGCCGTACCGACATGCCTACATGGTTGCATACATCGCACCAGTGGAACCTGTCTGACCTGAAGCTGCCTGCACGTGCACTGTATCCGCAGACCGAGAAGGCTCTGAATCCGGACAACTTCAATGCCAACGAGAAAACAAGCATCGTCAATGACCTCCTCTTCTGGGATACAAAGAACCCTGTTCGCGAGAAGGCTGGCGAGAACTTGAACTCTAAATTCCTGAATGGTTACGAAAAATAAGCACAAGAGTTATTATGAAGAAGTTTATATCACTGTTAATAATGGCTCTCGGAGTAGTCTCCCTGAGCTCATGCCTGAAGGACGAATACCTTTATGACATCGACGACCAGCAGCCGGTCATTGAGTTCGAGATTGCCAGTGGCAACCTTACAACACTGACCGTCAGCGACGACAACACAAGCAAAGACTTCTGGGTGAACTACAGCATCAGCTACGCTCAGGACATAGAGCAAGACATCACCGTAACGGTCAGCCTCGACGAGTCACTGCTCAGCGAAGGCCAGACATTGCTGCCTTCCGCCTGCTACTCACTGTCCACAGAATCGTATGCCAAGACTGCCGAAGGTCTGTCATTGCCCATGGAGCTTGTCATCCCTGCCTACAGCAAGCAGGACCTGACAGTACGTACAAGCTGGAACAACCGTCGTAACGCACAGGGTACACTGCACGTCGATGCTAATGCTGTAGAGCCTGGTACATATTACCTGCCGCTCCGCATCACAGCTGTCAGCCCGCAGGTTGCACCTATCAGCGGCAACTTCGGCCATGAGATTATCTGTGTGGTAATCAACTGACGCACATGCTCTGTCCGTATAGCGGACAAGCCT
>CAYXLA010000020.1:12636-19414 GCA_964465765.1 uncultured Bacteroidaceae bacterium
GTTATGGTGGCACTGGTGGTGATGATGTCGTCGACAATCAGCACGTGCTTGCCTGCAAAGCGGCTGATGTCTGTGGCCTTGAACGCATCCTTTATGGAGACCAAACGGTCGATAGACGACCTATGTGTCTGCGACTCCGCAGGCTGTGGTCTTACTACAGCATCTGCCTCTACAGGGATGCCAGTCACTTCGGCGATGCCAAGTGCGAGTTGTAGAGCCTGGTTGTAGCCGCGCTGCTTCTGCTTGTCGGGATGCATGGGCACGGGCACTATGCAGTCTATGCCATCGAAGAAGTCCGAGCTGTGCATAATCTCTTCAGCCATCAGGCGTCCCATGCCAGTGGCTATGTCCTTGCGGCCCTTATACTTCATCTTCTTCACCAGCAGAGCCACATCACCACCTTTGGCATAGCGTATGAAGGCGGCGGCTTTCCTGATGTCGAACTTACCCCAGAACATCTTCTCCATGTTGTTCTCTGGCCATTGATGGAAACGTGTGCGTGGCAATGCAGCATTGCACTTGCTGCATATCACGTCCTCTGGCGGATTGATGATGTTGCCGCAGATGGCACAATAGCGCGGGAATATGAGCCTGAAGAGCGGTCGAAGCCAGTTGTCGGTCAGTCCGTTCAAGTCTGTTGCTTGGAGTTAGTCGTCTGGATTAAACAAAAAGAGGCACGGCGTGAACCGTGCCTCATGGTGAGATGTGTCTATCTTGATTGGATAGTCGTTTTACTTAACGAAAGAAGCCTTTGTCAAGAAGTCAGCAGAAGCCTGTACGCGGTCGTACTGCTTGCCACTGTTGGTATCCTCGATCTCGATGAAGAAGTGCTTCAAGCCGTTTGCATAGAATGCATCGAAGATGTTCTTGAAGTTCATCATACCAGAGTCGCCCAGGATGACACGGTCCTTGATGTGGAGCAGCTGGATGCGGTCTGCGTGCTTGTTGATCCATTCAACAGGATCTTCCTGGCCCATAACAGTCCAGTAAACATCAAGCTCGAACAGAACGTTTGCAGCGTCGGTGTTGCTCATGAAGAGGTCCAGAATAGTTGTACCCTCTACGCGGTGCAGCACTGTGCCAAGCATATCCTGCTCGCCCTTCTCCTGTACCTTAACGAACTCCATGTTGTGGTTGTGGTAACCGAACTTCAGACCACCAGCCTTAACAACCTCGCCACTCTTGTTCAGCAGGTCAGCAAAGCTCTTTACAGGGCCTTCGCTTGTCAGACCGAACATAGGCATCATAGGCTGTACCAGGTATTCGCAACCCAGCTTAGCGTGATCCTCTGTAATCTTCTTCCAACCCTCGATGATAGGAGTCTTCAAGCTCTCATCCCAACCGCCAGACTTGCCTGTACGGTCCTCACGGCCTGCTGCACCGCTGAAGAGCTGAGGAGGATTGACGTGTGAGCTGATGATCTTCAGACCATTGTCATCGCACATCTTCTTGAACTCTGTAGGATCGATGCCACCAATCTGGCCGTTAGCTGGGTCATAACCAGCGAGCTCGAGCTCGTCGATACCCATGTCCTTTATCTTCTTCAGGTTTGCGTTAACATCGCCGGCATAGAGTTCCGGGCCGAGTGTGTAGATCTGCAAACCAAGTGTCTTGTGTGCAGGAGCTTCCTCCTGTCCATCGGCTGCTGCAGCACCGTTGTTGCTGTTGCAAGCTGCCAGAGCGCCCAATGTGAGCAAGGAAGCGCCCTTTAAGAAATCTCTTCTGTTAACCATAATATAAAACATTAGTGTATTCTGCGGTAAAATTATGACATTATATCCATATAGTGTCACATTCACCAGAACTTTTTATGTTTTCCTACGTTTTGTACTTACTTCACGAAGTCTCTGCTGAGCAGATATTTTGCGCTCTCTTCAGCACGCTGAACCTGCTTGCCGCTATTGATGTCCTCAATCTCCACGAACCAATGCTTGTGTCCGTTAGCATAGAAGGCATTGAAGATGTTCTCGAAGTTCATTGCACCCGATGCTCCGATGACTACGAAGTCCTTGATGTGGAGCAGCTGTATGCGGTCCTTGTATGTCTTAATCCACTCAACGGGGTCTTGCTGTCCCATGACGGTCCAGTAGCAGTCGAGCTCGAACAGCACATTCTGCTTGTCGGTATTGTCGATGAATACCTTTTCGATAGCCTCTGGTGTAGCTCCACCATTCTGACCCGGACGCATGCGCTGGTTGTAAGGAATGACTTCTGTGCCGCCAGGGATGACCTTGTTGAACTCACCGCTATGGTTGTGATATCCAAACTTAATGCCGTTCTGACGGAGCAGTTCGCCGACTGAGTTGAATACATCGGCAACGTTCTGTGCATCTTCCTTGCTGTTGATAGTCGGAAGGCTGGGCTGTACGATATATTCGCATCCGAACATCTTATGGTCATCGATGACACCCTTCCAGAAGTCCAGTATCTTCTGCTTGGTATCTGGACCGTACTTAGCGCCGCGCTCGAGGTTGTTGGGCGTGAGGTGTGAGCTGCGGATACCGATGCCTGCATCGTCGCACATCTTCTTGAAGTCGGAAGCTGAGAGCGGAGAACCGCCATTACGTCCGAAGGAAGCGAAGCCGCCCTTGCTATAGAATGCCAGCTCAAGCTGCTGGTAGCCTGCTGCCTTCACCTTCTTCAGCGTATCTGCAGGGTTTGCGAAGAACTCGCCACCCAGCGAATAGAGCTGGAGACCCAGGTTCTTGCTTGCTGTTGTTGCCTTTGGTGATGCTGATGACACGGCATTAACGCCGTTTGCTGCCAATCCCTTGGATGCTGCAAATGCGCCGAAAGTCAGTAACGACGCACTCTTGAGGAAATCTCTTCTGTTTGTCATGGTGTTTAGTATTTAAGATTAAAAATATGTATAGGCTTCAAAAGTACAGTTTCTCTTTCGCAACTGCAAGATTTCTGCGGGAAAAGTCGGATATGGAGGCAGATGTCCTGCTCTGCAGAACCATATTCTTACGGACGTAGCAACGTCTGTCTGTGGCCGAATGTCATCAAACCCAAGACCAGGGGAAGGAGTGGCTACTCAAGCTCCAGCACCTCTATTTGAGCTGCTTATACGACTTATAGACCGGTATAAACACCAGTGCCGTGCCTATGAATAGCGATGTCAGTGTCATGCCGTCAATCTTCTCTGTCGTGGTGAGCATGAGGAAACACAGCAGTCCCCACAGCAGGACAATGCACACAGACTGCGATTTGCTTAATGGCCGTTTCATTCGTTCAATCTCTCCTTAATAATATATGAGTGGCAGGACTGCCGCAGGCAAAGTTAGCTATTATTCTCCACCATGGCCTCCGAAAGTGGATGTAAAAGCTTACTTTTGTGCGTGAGATGAGGACGGTCATTGCAGTCATATTCAGCATGATGGTCGTGCTGGCGTCAGCACAGACCCGCTATCAGTATGCCAAACCGCGTGAGGGCGAAGGCATCAGTGCCTTTCTGGAACGTCATGGACGGCCTGGCAGACAGTACTATAATGACTTCCTCGAGATCAACAAGAGCCGCCTCCACGGTCGTGACTACCTTGTCAAAGGCGTCAGTTATGCCATTCCTCCATTGCGTGATGGCAGTCAGCGGAATGCTACAGCACGGGCAGCTGCACCGGAAGACAAAGTTCCTGCTGGTCCTGCCGTAGGCACAGCCTTCGATGAACCTCTATTTGGTACTGCACAGGCTAAGGGCAAGGTCACAGGCAACCGTCTGCAAGGAGCCTGCATCTATGTCGTCAGCGGTCATGGAGGTCCCGATCCTGGTGCGATAGGCAAGGTTGGCAAGACAGAGATGCACGAAGACGAATATGCCTACGATGTAGCTCTGCGTCTGGCACGCGACCTCATGCAGGAAGGTGCTGTCGTTCGCATCATCATACAAGATGCCCGTGATGGCATCCGCGATGCACAATATCTCGATAACAGTAAGCGTGAGACCTGCATGGGAGATGCCATCCCACTGAACCAGACACGCCGTCTGCAGCAACGCTGCGATAAGATTAACCGACTCTATGAGGATGACCGCAAGACCTACAGCTACTGTCGTGCCATATTCCTGCACATAGACAGTCGTAGTCGTAAGCAGCAGACCGACGTCTTCTTCTATCATCGCGAGAAAAGTCAGGACGGCAGACATCTGGCAAACACTGTGCGTCGCACGTTCAAGGCAAAGTACGACCGCCATCAGCCCGACCGTGGTTTCCGTGGCACTGTAGAGTCTCGTGCACTCTATGTGTTGAGCCACAGCGCACCCGTCTCCCTGTTTGTTGAGTTGGGCAACATACAGAATGCCAACGACCAGAAGCGCTTCGTCCTAAGTTCCAATCGTCAGGCGCTTGCCAACTGGCTCACCGACGGCTTTGCCGATGACTTCAAGGAACACAAGAAGAAATAGTAAACTATAAGACACAGAACGCAGAAATGAAAAAGATCTTCCTGCCCATCGTGGCATTGGTGGCAATGACCATCGCAACTTCGTGCAGTCAAAGCAGCACACCTCAGACCAATAGTGACGACAGCAATGACAAGGCTCAGATAAGTGCAGTCGTAGACCAGTACATCAGTACCATCAACAACGACGACACCACACTCGTCAACCGCATCTGGAGCCACGGTGACGAGGTCAGCTTCATCGGCCCGTCTGGACGCTACAGCACCTACAATGAGATACGCGACAGTCTTGTCCACGGGCTCTTCGGCTTGAACTTCACCGAGCGCAACCTGCGTAAGGAAAGTCTCGACATCAATGTCTATGGCGACATGGCATGGCTGGAGTTCACATGGGCGTTCGATGCCGTACGTAAGGATGGTGGCCAGCACCGCGCTCGTGGACGTGAAACGCAGATACTTCATCGTGAAGACGGACAGTGGAAACTCGTGCATATCCACTACTCTGCCCTCAGATGAAAAAAAAGATAAATGCTTTTGTTGAATTAAATCTTTGCTCTACCTTTGCGCTCGCATTAGCGGGGTGTAGCTCAGTCCGGTTAGAGTATACGTCTGGGGGGCGTGGGGTCGCTGGTTCGAATCCAGTCACCCCGACTAAGAATAGAGAAGGAATCAAGCATCAGCTTGGTTCCTTCTTTCGCCTTTATAGGGGCTGGTGATGCTATGGAAAGAGTCAATAGCATCATTGCTCGAGACTGTTGGGCTTCATCAGGAAATCCAGCAATCCCATTGTGAGAATGCCGTTCTCGTCGCGCCACGGCTTTATGTCATCTCTGACAATGATAATCTTCTTGAAAGCATCGTTGATTCGAAGCAGAGAACTCGTTTCTTGCTTGCGCTTATCCTCGTCCGGCAGAGCCAATGCCGACTGTATGTAATACCTTTGGCTGCCTTCATTCACGACGAAATCCACCTCAAGTTGTTTGCGCTTCCACTGGCCTTCACTGTCGACGAAGCGTTGCTCCACCATACCTACATCCACCTTGCATCCTCTGCGGCGCAGCTCGTTGTATATGATGTTTTCCATTATGTGCGTCTCTTCTTGTTGCCGTAGGCCCAAGATGGCGTTTCTTAGTCCGAGGTCGGAGAAGTAGTATTTGGCAAGGCTACCTATATATTTCTTCCCCTTCACATCGTATCTCTCAGCCTTTTCTATCAAGAAAGCATCCTGCATATAGCCGAGATAGCGGTCGATTGTCACCGATTCCATGCTGATCTTCTTCACACTCTTGAAAGTGTTCGACAGCTTTGTGGGATTGGTAGGTGTTCCAATGCCGGAAGCCATGACCTTAATCAAGTCTTCAAACTCCGACTTGTTCTTGATGCGCTGACGCTCGAGGATGTCGATGAGGTAGACGCTCTCGAACAGATTGGTGAGATATTCGAGCTTCTTCTTCTCCGTTCCGAGCGTCAACACATGCGGAAGACCGCCGTAAGTGTAATAGTCTTTCCATGCGTCGGCAGGCGATAGTCCTGTTCCCTCACAATACTCCGAGAGCGAAAGTGGATATAGGCGAATCTCATCGCCACGGCCACGAAATTCCGTGACAATGTCGCTTGAGAGGAACTTTGAATTGCTTCCCGTGACATAGACATCGGCATTGTCTATGCGCAGCAGACTATTCAGAACCTCTTCAAAGCGCGGTACAAGCTGTATCTCGTCGAGCATGACGTAGTACACGTCGTCGTCTTTCATCCTCGCCTTTATATATCTGTACAAGGTGAGAGGTTCGCGCAAGTCGGCAGACTCGATATCATCGAGTGCTATCTGGATGATATGGTCGATGTCGACACCAGTTTGCAGCAGATGTTGCTGGAATAGCTTGAAGAGCAGATACGACTTTCCGCACCGACGGATGCCGGTGACAATCTTTATCAACCCGTTCTGTTTGCCGTCGATAAGTTGCTGCAGGTATGAATCTCTTTTGATTTGCACGATAGTCTGGCTACAAAGAATTTTTGGCAATATTGCCACTTTTTCTTTGCAAAGATACTGTATCCCTTGAAATGACGAGCGCTTACAAAGAATTTTTGGCAATATTGCCACTTTTTCTTTGCAAAGCCGATGCGACCTATGAGTATATAGTTGTTGCGGGTAAGATAAAGGAATCGGTGGAAAAGACGGAGTGGAGAAGTCGTTCCCATCAGTCAGGACTGGCGTACCGACTGGCTGGTACTGGAGTACTGAGCGCATGGTACGAGCGTACCAACTGAATGGTACTGGGCATGCAGCTATATGAAGTCGTCTTAGCAGTTAACTAAAGTCGTCTTAGAAGTTGTATTAAGTCGTCTCACATCGAACGTTGTGAACGCTCACATCGAACGT
>CAYXLA010000021.1:0-19339 GCA_964465765.1 uncultured Bacteroidaceae bacterium
ATAACCAAAGTCATGTCAGAAGTTACATGAAGTCGTCTCACATCGAACGTTGTGAATGCTCACATCGAACGTTGTGAACGCTCACATCGAACGATGTGAATGCTCATATCGAACGATGTGAATGCTCATATCGAACGATGTGAGACGACTTTAGCTAACTTCTTGAATGATATCTGCCAGTTTCTGAAGGCATTACAGTTATTAGAGTGCACGACCTTGTCCGTCGCATAAGAAATATGCATGAAGTGTCTTGCTGTTGGGCTTCCGCTGTCTCGCGCCAAGTCTTATATTATCTGCGACGAAGTCTTATGTTTGAAAAGGTAAAGTCTTATGTTTGAAAGTGCCATCGAGAATATAAGACTTTGCGGACGCAGATATTTGCGACCGACACCACTATAGCGATACCAAGCAGGGTATATAAAAAAAAGACGCCCGACGGAATAGACCGCAAGGCATCTGAGGAGGAATGGAAGTGGGCGCTGAGGGATTCGAACCCCCGACCCTCTGCTTGTAAGGCAGACGCTCTGAACCAGCTGAGCTAAGCGCCCTTCTGCATGCCTTGTGGAGTCTTGGTTTATATTGGTGGGCGCTGAGGGATTCGAACCCCCGACCCTCTGCTTGTAAGGCAGACGCTCTGAACCAGCTGAGCTAAGCGCCCAAGACTCTCGGCTTGCAAAAGCGATGCAAAGGTAGCGCTATTTTTAATACCACAAAACTTTTTGCACATTTTTTTATTTTACGGCGTAAAAAGCCCAACTTTGCAGTGTGCAAGCACGCGGTTTGCTAACTTTGCGCAATTAATTCAAAAAGAGGAAATACATGACCACAACAAAAGAGAAGATCATCCTTACCGGCGACAGACCTACAGGCAAGCTCCACATAGGACACTTTGTAGGTTCGCTGAGAAGAAGAGTTGAGATACAGGATGCCGGTGACTATGACAAGATGTTTGTGTTTATTGCCGACGTACAGGCTCTGACCGACAACATAGACAATCCCGAGAAGGTGCGCCAGAACATTGTGCAGGTGGCACTTGACTATCTGGCATGCGGACTCACACCGGAGAAGTGCACCATGTTCATACAGTCGCAGATACCCGAACTGTTCGAGCTGACATGCTACTACATGGACTTGGTGACCGTCAGCCGCCTGCAGCGCAACCCGACAGTGAAGACTGAAATACAGATGAGGAACTTCGAGACGAGCATCCCAGTGGGATTCTTCACCTACCCCATCAGTCAGGCCGCAGACATCACAGCGTTCAGAGCCACGGCTGTGCCTGCCGGAGAGGACCAGGAACCAATGCTGGAGCAGACACGCGAGATTGTACGCCGCTTCAACTACATATATGGAGACACGCTGGTTGAGCCTAACATCATGCTGCCAGAGAATGCTGCCTGCCTGCGTCTGCCTGGAACCGACGGCAAGGCAAAGATGAGCAAGTCGCTCGGCAACTGCATCTACCTGTCCGACTCCGCCGATGAGGTGGCTGCCAAGATAAAGAGCATGTATACCGACCCAGACCATCTGCGCGTACAAGACCCAGGTAAGATCGAGGGCAATACAGTCTTCACATACCTCGACGCATTCTGCAAGCCGGAGCACTTTGAGAGATATCTGTCGGAATATGCCAACCTTGACGAGCTGAAAGCACACTACCAGCGCGGCGGATTGGGCGACGTGAAGGTGAAGAAGTTCCTGACTGCCATCATGCAGGAAGTATTGGAACCCATCAGAAACAGACGCAAGGTGTGGGAGAAAGACATTCCTTCGGTCTACGCCATTCTGAAGAAGGGCAGCGAGAGAGCACAGGAAGCCGCAGCCGTGACATTGGATAAGGTCCGCAATGCTATGAAGATTAACTACTTCGACGATACTACCCTGATTCAGGAACAGTCGAAGATGTTCGCACAAGGTAAATGACGATAATGTCCGCACGGAGTGCGGACACCACAGTAAAGGATAAACTTAAAGCCTCCGGCACATGCAAGTTCTGTTGCGTGCCGGAGGCTCTTGTTTGTCAGAGGTTACACCGTCAGCGGGCAAACATCTTCTGTATGTCTGCCTCACTTATGGTCGATATGATTGTCAAGCCATCGGGTGTATAGTTCGGTGTCTGGCAGCAGAAGAGCTTGTCTATCAAGTCTGACATCTCTTCCGGCATGAGTGCCTGTCCGTAGACGATAGCCGCTGAGTTGGCAAGGGTTAGGGCTATGGCATTCTGAACATCAGCCCTCACACTGCCTCCACGTTCGGCAGCATTGCTGACCATGGTACGTACAAGTTCCACTGGATTGAGTCCTTCTGCTCCCGCAGGTACACCATTGATGGCATAGCTATCGCCGCCAAGTGGCGTAAGCTCGAAGCCGACGTACGACAGGTCGTCCTTTATGTCTTCCAACACAGTAGCCTCCGATGGTGGCAGCTGTACGATGTCGGGGAACAGGACACCTTGCGACACGCCTTGCCTTGCCGCTATCTGTTGCATATATCTGTCGAAGAGCACGCGGACATGAGCACGGTGCTGGTCGATGAGCATCAGGCCCGACTTGACAGGTGTGAGTATGTAACGCCCCTTGAACTGCATTAAGCCCGATCCACGTTCGTAGGCACCGCCGCCTTCTTCTGGGAACAACGGTTGTTGCGTTGCAACAGTCTCATCGGTATCGGCAGTGTCCGGTACAGCAGCATCCTGCTGCTTGTGTTCCATACCATCGAAGAGCTTTGTCCAATCGGAGTCTATCTTAGGGCGCGAATACTGCCTGCCACTGTCGAACGGATTGTATGTTGGGTTGTAGTGAATCTTGGGCGGTGCCGCTGCTGGTTGAGAGCCGAAAGCCGGCATATCGACAGGCTTATCTTCGGTATCGAAGTCTATGGCAGGTATCGCACTGGACTTCCCCAACGCCTCTCTGACAGCTGCACTCAGTATCTGCCATACCGACTGTTCGTTCTCGAACTTTATCTCCGACTTCGTGGGATGTATGTTGACATCGATATTTGCAGGGTCTACATCGAGATAGATGAAGTAAGGCACCTGCTCGCCTGTGGGTATGAGTTTGTCGTAGACATCAACCACAGCATGATGGAAGTACGGATGCCGCATGAAGCGTCCGTTGGTGAAGAAGTATTGATGCAGGCCTTTCTTCCTGGCGGAGTCGGGTGTGCCGACAAAGCCTTTTATGTTGACAATCGATGTCTGCACCTCGACAGGCAGAAGCTGTTGGTTCTGCTTCTTCCCGAAGATGCCGATAATGCGCTGATGTAGCGATGAGATGGGTAGATCGAAGACCTCTGAGCCATTGCTGTAAAGGCGGAAGGCGACCTCAGGATGGGCAAGGGCAATCTTCTCGAACTCGGCAAGGATGTTGCTCAATTCTGTTGCATTCGACTTCAGAAACTTGCGTCGTGCCGGCACATTGAAGAATAGGTTCTTCACGCTAAAGTTCGTCCCTTTAGGACATGACACTACTTCCTGCGACTGTAGCTGGGAGCCGGAGATGAGTATGCGCGTACCAAGCTCTTCGGAAGCCGGACGTGTCTTCAGCTCCACCTCGGCAACAGCAGCTATCGATGCCAATGCCTCGCCACGGAAACCCATGGTGTGCAGATTGAAGAGGTCGGCTGCCTCGCGTATCTTGGATGTGGCATGACGCTCGAATGACAGGCGTGCATCGGTTTCGGTCATGCCCTTGCCATCGTCAATAACCTGGATGCACGTACGTCCGAAGTCGGTGACAAGGACCTGTATCTCCGTCGAGCCAGCATCAAGAGAGTTCTCCACCAGCTCCTTGATGACCGAAGCAGGACGCTGTATGACCTCTCCGGCAGCAATCTGATTGGCTACGGAGTCTGGAAGAAGATGTATTATGTCCGCCATTAGATGATTTGCGTGTCTTTACTCAGCACAGAAGGGACCACGTTCAGATGATGCCGTTGACAATGGCATACCACAAATAGAGCAGGATTACTATCAGTGCCAACAGTACTGCAGGGCTTGCCGGCTTGCGTCCACTTTCCTTACGACGCTTGAGATGCGTCGTTCCCTCAACGAACTTACCGCGTATATCTTCAGGATCGAATTCCTTGGGCGGCAGCATACCGAGTTCGCGTTTAGCACGTTCTTCTATCTTGGCAAGTTTCTCCTTGCGCTCATCCACATATATATATGTGTGATGAAAGCCTCGCGGGCGGCGTGTTGTGAACATTCCCATATCTCTAATTCCTCCTATTGTTACGTCTCACGTGTATGTCGCGCGGCGATGAGTCTGAGTCACGCTCTGACTTCTTCAGCACTTTGTCGGCTCCTTTGTCGCGCCATACAAAGATATCGTTTTTGTCCTTAGGCCGTATGTCTTCGAACCAAACAAATGCATCGAGCTTGTCTTTACCCGCAGGAACCTGGTCGAGCGGATAGGCTGTACCGGTGGTCTTGCCAATGAAAAGTCCGCGTTCCAGCTTGCGGTCTTTCAGGTACATGCGCAGCAGACTTCCCTCCGAAGAGTTCATCAGTATTATAGTGCTGTCCTTGTCGTCGATGGGATAATAGATGACACGCACATTGCCATTGACCTCGGTCTGACGAATCTCGCCGCCAAGGAAGTATGCCTTCATCTCTTTACCGGTCACCTGATTGTAGTGCACAGAGTCGACCTTCTCGACTGCCAACGCCTGGTTGACGATGTGTGCCCAGTCGATGGTGCTATCGTTCATGTAGATGCGAACCTCCTCACCCAGCAGCTGTTCATAGCCATGCCACAGGACAGGGTCTTTATACATGGTCAGACAAGTATCGACAGACGAGAACACCAGAGAATCGCATACCGCCTGTACATCACTACGGAAAGCACGAACCTTATGGTATGCACGCATCTCACGATACATTGAGTCGGTGTCGATATTGAATGTCAAGAGCCTCAACGTATCGGCATGGAGGAACAGACTGTCGCCCTGAGAGTAGTCGACAGCCACAGCATTGTCGGTAGCATAAGCATTCTGGTTGAGCTGGTCATAGTAGCAGTAGTCGCCAAGAAGCATGTTGCGGTTGACGGTGTCGTTGAGTACGACGTTATTGTAAGCTTCGCCATAGCCCTTGGTACGGTCGTAGAACAGGCTGTCGCCAGTCATCACGCGTCCGTCACTGTTTATCACCGAACGTTCGAGGAGTTCTGCCTGCTCGGTCTCGGTATAGTAGAAGCCCGAGGTGGTATAGATGTGTGTCTTGTCGTTGACAATCTCGGCAGGACTGTTTATCGTGGCGACCTTCGTCACGGTGTTGTAGAGCAACGTCTGTGATGTAAGCGTGAAGTCAGGATTGACAAGAAGGATATCTGTCGTGAAGTCTGCAACCTTCGTGACAGGACTATACGAGCCGGACTCAGACGTCAGTACGTTCTCATCGTTGGTCAGCGTGCCGCCATTGAAGTAGTATCCGAGGTTCTCCACACGGTCGTAATTCAGACTGTCGGTCTCAAGTTGTGCGTTGTTGTTTATCAGACGAACATTGTCACGCAGCATAGCCAGCTGTGCTGTGCCGTCATAGTAGAGGTAATCGCCGTAGATAAACAGAGTGTCGCCCTGCTCCATTCGCACGTTGCCGAATGCCTCGACAGAGTTTACCGCCTCATAGATGAGTGCGCTGTCGCAGTACATGTACATGCTGTCGTGCCGCAACTTCACAGAGCCACGAAGTTCCTGCACGTCGGGTCGGTTCAGCTTGTCGGCAGAAGCCTCATCGGCATATAGCAGGTCTATGCGGACCTTGCCTCGTTGCTGTTGTGGCGTCTGTGGCTCCTGTGGCGTCTGTTGTGCTCCGAATGCCATGAACGTCACAGCCGACAGGACAATCAGAGCCAGCACATGTCTGAACGGACGAGGAGTGGATGATATGTGTGACAATACGGACATCAGTGAATCCATCCAGGGTACCTGAATTCACAACTGTTCTTCCAGTTATCACTGATGCGGACGTAGGTACTCTTCTGCTTCTCCCGTATCCACTTGTCGAGCACTTCTTCCTGACGTTTCGCAACAACCATCTCCTTGAGTCGCTGGTAGTCGTCAGAGACAGTGGCCTTATGTCCTTTTATTCGGTTCTTCAGCTTTACGATGACGCACTCTTCCTGTCCGTTGGAAGCAATCATGGTGAATGCCTTTGAGATTTCGCCAATCTCCATACCGTCGACCACCTTAGCTATTTCGGAAGGCAGTTCCTGCATCTCGAAGCGAGAGGTATTGTTGTTCTCATTGGGAAGAAGTCCCTGATTGTTGCGTGTGTTCTTGTCTTCCGACAGCACCGAAGCGGCATCCTCGAACGAGAACTTGCCTACACGGATGTCATCTGCGATGGAGTCAAGACGTGCCATGCCTGCTGTCAGCGCCTCTTCAGGTACATGTGGCTTCAACAGGATGTGGCGTACCTTGATGCGGTCGCCGCGCTTCTCGACCAACTGTATGATGTGATAGCCGAACTCCGACTCTACTATCTTCGACACCTTACCAGGAGTCTGCAAGTTGAAGGCTACATTGGCGAATGCAGGGTCCAACTCACCACGTCCCATGAAGCGAGGCAACTCACCGCCATTGGATGCGGAACCGGTGTCTTCAGAGTACAGACGTGCGAGCATTGTGAAGCTCTCGCCATTGTTGACACGGTCTGTATATTCGCGCAGACGACGCTTAACGTCTTCAATCTCGTCCTGTGGTATCTTGGGGTGACGTGTTATTATCTCCACCTCAACCTGAGTCTGGATGTAGGGGACACTGTCTTGAGGCAGACTGCTGTAGTACCTACGGACCTCAGACGGTGTAATCTTGATGTCACCGATTATCTGCTGTTGCATCTTCTGCACCGTGATTCCCTCACGTGCACTCTGGCGCAAGTCTTCGCGTATCTGAGCAGAGGTCTTGTTGAAATACTCCTCCATCTTCTCACGCGAACCTATATTCTGGATGTAAAGGTTGGTCATGTAGTCGACACGCTGTATGACCTCGGCTTCCGACACTTCAATACTGTCGAGCTCTGCCTGATGCAGGAACAGTTTCTGCACTGCCATTTCCTCCGGCAACACACAGTATGGGTCTTTGTCGAACCTACGTCCCTCGTACAGTGCATTAAGGCGAGCTTCTTCGACTTCTGATTTCCAAATGGCTTCATCGCCAACTACCCACGCCACCTCATCAATGACGTTGTTCTGCGCCTGCACCGACAGGCAGGCAAACATCAACAAGGCTCCTAAGATGAACCTTTCAACTTTATCTATGTACTTAACCAACATATAATCTACCAAAGATTAGGGATTTCATGCGCGTTTGCGAAGATACGGCATTCTTGTTTCACGGAGCCTACAATTAACGGTTTTTAATTCCATGTGCCAGATATTGGTGCAAATGGTTCGGCTTGAGAGATAACACAATCCACAGGATGTCGCGCCTGCTATTTCAACGAAGTATATCTTACTTGGCAAAGTTAGTAGTACTTACTTGAGCAAGTTAGTAGTACTTACTTCATTGAGTAAGTATATCTTCTTCGAACAAGCCTGTATTCTAACGTCTGTACTTGTCTCTCATCTGTTCAATCCATTCACGTTCCAGATAGTTGCGGTAATCGGCCGTAAGCTGTTCGCGAACTTCATTGTAGTCATCCGGTCCATTGACCTTGACCGAGCAGCTGCGCACATAGGGATATTCCGTAGCACGCGAAGCATCAGACGACTGATAGTCTAAATCTATCGTGACGATTTCTTCGATCATGGAATTGGCACGCTGACGTTCGTCGAGCACAATCGGCTGTCCTTTCTTCACGGCTTTCTTCACGATCTTAGCCACACGACTACATGTCTTCTTGTCCTTAGCCCGAACGACATAATGCTTGTACTTGGGTTGCGGCCAGTAGTAGTCCTTGCGATGCGTGCTGTAGTAGGCGTAAAGTCCGGCCTCGTCGGTCATGCTGGGTTGTATGACTTTCTGAAACGTTATCTTGTCTACCAGATAATGTTCCAGATAGTCCTCCGACTGTCGCGCTATGTCGGGATCTGTGGCAACAAGCAACGAATCCTTATGGTCGATGAGACTTTTGACAACGAAAGCCTCGAGCTGTGACTTCCTGTTCCCAGTGTACGTCTCAGCGAAGCCGATAAAGTCATCGTAGACATACGGCCGTCCTGCTATGGAGAACAAGGCTCCATTGACCGACTTTCCACGCAGCAGCTGTTCTTCTTCCGACTTATTCTCAGTGAAGCCGCACTCATCCTTCAGGTGCTGTACGGCTGCCGAAGTCTTCATTTCATCAAGCTTCATGTCCGAGAAGGAACGGCGGTAGTCTGCAGCGAAAGCATCGTAAGTGACCGTAGTCTTCGCGATGAGCTTCACGACATACACTCCTTCGTAGGAGACGAACGGTTCGGTAACGTCTCCTTGGTTCAAGGCAGAGACTCGTTTCTCTACATCCGAAGGGAGTTCGGTGAGGGAGATAACCGTGCTATCGATTCTGACATCGGGGAAGTCCGACTTTATCTTATCGAGCTGTTCTCCTCTCTTCAGCGACGAACAGACCGAATTCATCCGGTCCATGGCCTCGCCAATCTTAGCCGAAGCATCTTGCTGCCGCACTCTTTTTGTCAGCATCAGCACACTCAAACGCTCACCACCCGTTATGCGGCAGAAGCGTTCGTATGCCTTGCGGACGTCATCATCGTTTGCAGACCATATCCGCTGAGACGCAAGCTGGTGCTTAAAATCGTTGACCGCTTCAACACATTCTGCCGTACGGTCCAGTCCATTGCTCCGTGCCTCCAGGACTTTCAGCTCGAAGTAAGGATCTGCCGTCTGCGCCCAAAGGTATGGTGCAGAGAGAAGTAACGACAATATTACCGGCACTCTAAACATTGTTTCAGGGACTATATACATATGGTGGGTTCTATAAATGTCCACCGTAATAAAAAATACGCCCGAAAAGACAAAAGCTAATCGGGCAGTATTCATATCCGTGCATTAATGCAACCGTCTCTCTTACTCCGGACGGCTGTAGTTAGGAGCTTCACTCGTTATGGCCACATCGTGCGGATGACTCTCATGCACTCCGGCACTTGTGATCCTTGTGAACTTGGCATCATGGAGCTTCTCTATATTGGCTGCGCCGCAATAGCCCATGCCAGAACGCAAGCCGCCAACCAACTGATAGATGACTTCATAGAGTGTGCCTTTGTAAGGAACTCTGCCTGAGATGCCTTCGGGCACAAGCTTCTTGACATCCTTCGTTCCTGCCTGGAAGTATCTGTCCTTAGAACCGTTCTCCATTGCTTCGAGAGAACCCATTCCACGGTAGGTCTTGAACTTACGGCCGTTGAATATCACTGTCTCACCCGGCGACTCTTCTGTGCCTGCTACGAGCGAACCAATCATTACGCTGTAGCCGCCAGCAGCCAATGCCTTGACTACATCACCGGAATAGCGCAAGCCACCATCAGCTATCAATGGAACGCCAGTGCCCTTCAGAGCCTTGGCTACATCGTAGACTGCAGAAAGCTGTGGGACACCAACGCCGGCAACGATACGTGTAGTGCAGATAGAACCCGGGCCGATGCCAACCTTAACTGCATCTGCTCCAGACTTTACAAGTTCAAGAGCGGCAGCACCAGTTGCAACATTACCGACAACGATATCAATGTTCGGGAATGCGTGTTTTGCTTCCTTCAGTTTCTCAATGACATACTTGGAATGTCCGTGAGCAGTATCAATGACAATGGCATCGACATCGGCATCGACCAGAGCCTGCATGCGCTCCAATGTATCGACAGTCACACCGACACCGGCAGCAACACGAAGACGTCCCTTGCTATCCTTGCAAGCCATTGGTTTGTCCTTGGCTTTTGTAATGTCCTTGTATGTGATGAGTCCGACAAGCTTGTTGTTGTCGTCGACAACAGGCAGCTTCTCTATCTTATATTCCTGAAGAATCTTGGCAGCAGCCTCAAGGTCGGTGCCCGAATGAGTCTTGACGATATTTTCCTTCGTCATGACATCATCGATGTGTTTGTCCATGTCACGCTCGAAACGCAGGTCACGATTGGTGACGATACCTACGAGATTGCGTTCGTCATCGACAACAGGAATACCACCAATCTTGTACTCTGCCATCAAGTCGAGTGCATCCTTCACCGTAGAGCCGCGCTTTATCACAACAGGATCATAGATCATTCCATTCTCCGCACGCTTCACCATCGACACCTGACGTGCCTGTGCAGCGATGCTCATATTCTTGTGAATGACACCAATACCACCCTCTCGTGCTATCGCAATCGCCATTTTAGCCTCCGTAACGGTATCCATTGCCGCCGTAACGAAGGGGACTTTCAAATCAATGTTTCTGGAGAACTTAGTCGACAAGTCTACCATCTTAGGTAAGACTTCAGAATAAGCAGGAATGAGCAGGACATCATCGAATGTCAGCCCTTCCATAACAACCTTGTCTGCAATAAATGACATATATATTTACCCTTTAGTATTTATTGCGTGCAAAACTACGGAGTTTTTCTGAGTGCAGGAAGTAATTCATCGTTTTTATTTCCCGCTTCTGCCACTCCGTTCCGCTATCAGTTTGCCATCTCAGAGATGAACTTTATCCTGACAAGCCTTATGTCTTCCTCGGTATAGTCGGAGCCCAATTCATCGAGAGCATCTTCTATATCATCGGTAGTCGATGTCTTGAAGTAATCGTAGATGTCGAGCATATGGTCTTCGTCCATTATTTCGTGGAGGAAGTAGTCTATGTTGAGCTTCGTGCCCGAATAGACGATGGCCTCAATCTCATCGAGCAGTTCATCGAATTCAATGCCTTTCGACACTGCTATGTCGTCGAGTGCGACCTGACGGTCAATGGCTTGTATTATCGAGACCTTCAGCTTCGACTTGTTGGCTACGGTACGTACGCGCAGGTCTTCAGGACGTTCAATCTCGTTTTCCTCACAATGGCGCCTTATCAGCTTGCAGAATTCCTCGCCATATCGCTTGGCCTTGCCGGCTCCAACACCCGGAATGTTCTGCAATTCCTCAAGTGTGATGGGATATGTAGTTGCCATTGCCTCGAGCGATGGGTCTTGGAAGATGACGTAAGGCGGCACTTCAAGTTGCTTGGCAAGCTTCTTCCTCAAGTCCTTCAGCATTGAGAACAATGTAGGATCGAGTGCCAACGATGCACCTCCATGCATCGGAGCTTCAGTCTCTTCCTCGTCGAAGTCGCGGCTCTCGGTTATCTTGAACGACTTCGGGTGCTTCAGGAACTTGCGTCCCTCGTCGGTAACCTTGAGAAGTCCGTAGTTCTCGACTTCCTTGCTAAGGTAGCCATCGATCAAAGCCTGACGGATGACAGTGTTCCAAGTACGATCTTCTACTGCCTCGCCCGATGCGAACACTTCCAAGTCGTTGTGCTTGTGCGCCAGCACCTCGTCGCTCTCGACGCCACGTATTACATCTATTATATAGTCGGATTTGAAATTTTCCTTTACAGCCAGTATTGCATCGATGACGGTGCAAAGTAAATCTTCAGCTTCCACTTGTTTTTTCGGATTTAAACAATTGTCACAATTTCCACAGTTGCTCTCTTTATACTCCTCACCAAAATAGTGCAACAATGTTTTACGGCGGCAGACAGACGATTCAGCATAGGCTGCCGTTTCCTGCAGCAGCTGTTTGCCTATTTCCTGTTCTGCAACAGGCTTGCCCTGCATGAACTTCTCCAGTTTCTTCAGGTCCTTATTGCTATAGAACGTGATGCACAGTCCTTCTCCGCCGTCGCGGCCTGCGCGTCCTGTTTCCTGATAATATCCTTCCAGACTCTTCGGTATGTCATAATGGATTACGAAGCGGACATCGGGTTTGTCGATTCCCATGCCGAAAGCAATCGTTGCCACAATGACATCAATGCGCTCCATGAGGAAGTCGTCCTGCGTCTGTGTTCTGGATGCAGAGTCCATTCCAGCATGATAGGCCTTGGCGTTTATGCCATTGGCTTGCAGAATCTCTGCCAACTCTTCCACCTTCTTGCGACTCAGACAGTATATGATGCCCGACTTCCCTTCGTTGTTCTTTATGAACTTGATTATATCCTTGTCCACATCAGCCGTCTTGGGACGAACTTCGTAGTAGAGGTTCGGACGGTTGAACGACGACTTGAACACCTTTGCGTCCATCATCGCCAGATTCTTCTGTATGTCGTGCTGCACCTTGGGAGTGGCAGTTGCCGTCAGTGCAATGAGCGGAGCCACACCTATCTCGTTTACTATAGGTCTGATTTTCCGGTACTCCGGACGGAAGTCGTGTCCCCATTCGGATATACAATGCGCCTCGTCAATGGCATAGAACGATATCTTTACCGTCTTGAGGAACTCCACATTCTCTTCCTTTGTGAGCGATTCAGGAGCCACATAGAGCAGCTTTGTCTTGCCTGAGACGATGTCTGACTTGACCTGGTCGATGGCGCTCTTGTTCAGCGACGAGTTGATGAAATGTGCTATTCCGTCCTCTTCGCTGAAGTTTCGCATTGCGTCTACCTGATTCTTCATCAAGGCTATCAGAGGCGAAACCACGATGGCAGTACCTTCCATAAGGAGCGATGGCAACTGATAACATAGCGACTTACCGCCTCCCGTAGGCATGAGCACGAACGTGTCGTTGCCGTCTAAGAGGTTTTCTATTATCGCTTCCTGATTACCCTTGAACGAGTCAAAGCCGAAGTACTTCTTCAGCTGCGCTGTCAACTCTTTACTTCTGTCTGTCATAACCGAATGCTTGCTGTGTTTTTCTCTTTGTCCTAACAATAATATGCTATGGAAACAAAATTATAAAAACTTTCAGCTCCGCACACAAATAACAAGGTTAAAATTCACCACACGACAGGAAACCATGCGTATTTCGTCCTTTGAAGGCCACAAAAGCGCGTCAACTCAGTTGGATTCGCGACATGTCGGCCTTCTCAATCTGCTCTTTGGCATAGCCCAGCGTGACGACATAACTGTCGATGCGCTTTGTCGGGATGCTGTACATCAGGTCCATCATTATCGTCTCTACCAGCGAACGCAATCCGCGTGCACCGAGTTTGAACTCGATGGCCTTATCGACGATGTAGTCGTACACGCCGTCTTCGAACGTCAGAGCCACACCATCCATTGCGAAGAGCTTTACGTATTGCTTTATCAAGGAGTTCTTCGGCTCGGTCAGTATGGCACGCAACGCCGTCCTATCCAGCGGATTCAGATAGGTCAAGATGGGCAGACGGCCTATGATCTCCGGTATCAAGCCGAACGACTTCAGGTCTTGAGGCGAGATGTACTTCAGGAGATTGCTCTTGTCGACCATTGCTGCATTCTCTACAGAATGGTAACCTACGACATGCGTGTTGAGCCTTTGTGCTATCTTCTTCTCTATTCCGTCGAAAGCTCCGCCGCAGATGAAGAGGATGTCCTTGGTGTTTACCGGAATCATCTTCTGGTCGGGATGCTTGCGTCCGCCCTGTGGTGGTACGTTCACAACCGAGCCTTCAAGCAGTTTCAGGAGTCCTTGCTGCACTCCTTCGCCGCTGACATCACGCGTAATCGACGGATTGTCGCCCTTACGTGCAATCTTGTCAATCTCATCGATGAAGACTATGCCGCGTTCTGCTGCCGGGACATTATAGTCTGCCACTTGTAGCAAGCGCGTCAAGATGCTTTCTATGTCTTCTCCGACGTAGCCGGCTTCGGTCAGCACCGTGGCGTCGACAATGGTGAAAGGCACATTCAGCATCTTTGCGATGGTGCGAGCCATCAGGGTCTTTCCCGTGCCGGTGCTTCCCACCATTATTATATTAGACTTCTCAATCTCCACGCCATCGCCGTCGTCCTTCTGGAGCAATCGCTTGTAGTGGTTATAGACAGCGACTGCGAGATAGCGCTTCGCCTCATCCTGACCAATCACATACTGGTCGAGGAATTGCTTTATCTGTTTTGGCTTCGGCAGCTTCTTCAGGTCGAGCTTCGGCAGACCGCCCTTGTCGACCTGTTCAAGGGTTTCCTGAAGGATTTGATGAGCCTGTTCGACGCAGTTGTCGCAGATGAAGCCTGTGATGCCAGTTATCATCAGTCGGACCTCTTGGTCGGTGCGTCCGCAGAAGCTACACCTTCTTGCGTTTCTGTTTCTCGATTCAGCCATGCGTATTGATGGTTTATTTTCTTACGAGCACTTCGTCCACCATTCCATATTCCTTGGCTTCTTCGGCGGTCATCCAGTAGTCGCGATCGGAGTCAGCCCAGACTTTGTCGAACGGTGTATGGGAATGGTCGGCAATGATTGTGTACAGTTCTTTCTTCAGCTTCTGTATTTCGCGTGCCGTGATTTCGATGTCCGAAGCCTGACCTTGAGCACCACCCATGGGCTGATGTATCATCACTCGGGAATGCTTCAGTGCCGAACGCTTGCCTTCAGCACCTGCAACGAGCAACACGGCAGCCATGCTGGCAGCCATTCCAGTGCAGATTGTTGCCACCGGACTGTTGATGAACTGCATGGTGTCGTAGATTCCGAGGCCGGCATAGACCGAACCGCCAGGCGAGTTTATATATATGGATATGTCCTTGCCCGAGTCCACAGAGTCGAGATAGAGGAGCTGCGCCTGCAAAGTGTTGGCGGTGTAGTCGTCGATCTGCGTTCCGAGGAAGATGATTCTGTCCATCATAAGGCGCGAGAAGACATCCAGCTGAGTGACGTTCAACTGACGTTCCTCGAGGATATACGGGTTCAAATAGCCCGACTGCGACTTGATGACCTCGTCGAGCACAAGTCCGTTCATGCCCAAATGCTGGGTGGCAAACTTTCTGAAATCACTGTCAATCATATTGTGCAATAGTATTTCGTTTCTCTATTTGTAATAAAAAGCACAGAGCTCTTGCTTACAATCCACCCTGTGCTTTTCTGTATCTGAACGATCCCGAAGGAATCATTCAAAGAGTTTGTTGAACTCTTCGGTCGATACCGACTTGTGGTTCAACGTGACCTTTTCCTTGATTGCTTCGGTCAGCTTGTTGTCGATTACGCGACCAGCAAGACCTTCGATAGCTTCACGCTTCTTGAGCATCTGGTTCACGTAGTTGTCGATGGCCTGGTCAGGAACGTTCAGCATGCCATACTGTGCGAACTGTGCTCTCGTAGCTGCACGAGCTGCATCTACAACTTCTTCCTGCTCTACCTTCACGCCGAACTTCTCAATCAGTTTGTTTCTGATGAGCTGCCAGCTCAGGTCCTCAATGCTCTTGTCGTAGTTCTCGTCGATGGTCTTGTCGTCCTTGTCCGGATAGTTGAGCTTCATGACGCGCTTGAGCAACGTCTCAGAGAATTCGAGCTTACCAACCTTATCCATCAGGACCTTGCGTGCATCGGTAAGGAAGCGGAAGTCGCTGTTTGCAGCGAACTGGCCGGCAATAGCGTCCTTAATCTTCTCCTTGAACTCCTCAGCGCTCTTTACAACGCCTTCACCGAATACCTGGTCGAAGATTGTCTGATCGAGTTCACCCGGAACAAAGCGTGTGATTTCCTTTATCTCGTAGCTGAAGTCAGACTTCACTGTTTCTGCAACTTCCTTGTCGACCTTCAGCATTGCTGCAAGCTCTGCTGCGTTGTTGTTCCAAGCGGCTGCAGGATTGAACACTACTGTGCTGCCTTTCTTTGCACCCTTGAACTTCGCCTTCTCATCGTCGTTCTTCATGTAGCTGGGCATCATCGGGGTGTCTTCAACCAAGATGCCATCAGCCAGCGGGTTACCGTTTTCGTCGAGCTGTGTGAGTGTTCCCTTCAGCATGTCGTTATCTTCGGCATACTCATCGGCATCCTCATATTTGCCATTGCGCTGTGCATATACCTTGCTCTGGTTGTCGACCATCTCGTCTGTAACCTGCACATCGTAGTAGTCAACGGTATCAGCTTCGCTCAGTTCAACGTCGAACTTCGGTGCAAGTGCCAGGTCGAAGAGGAACTTGTACTCGTCCATTGTGTCGAAGTCAATCTGCTCCTGACTCTCATTCGGCAGCGGCTCGCCAAGGATCTCGACATTGTTGTCCTGTATGTATTTGTTTATCGCTTCGCCAAGCATCTTGTTGACCTCGTCAACGATGGCAGACTTCTCGTACATCTTCTTGACAAGTCCCATCGGAACCATGCCTTTTCTGAAGCCAGGCATCTGTGCATCCTTACGGATCTTCTTGAGCGATTTCTCTACATTCTCCACATAGTCTGCTCTTACCATGTCGACGGTGAGCAGTGCGCTTACGTTATCAATGTTCTGTAATGATACGTTCATCTTGATATCTTTATTTTTTCGTTATTATTTCCTTCTTTTTATGAGTGCGCAAAAGTACTCTTATTCTTTCAATCCGCAAAAGATTGACATGCAAATTCCATGGCCCGCGCGCCGCAAACCAATGGTTTAGCAATTGAAAACCGCAGGATTAGGGAAATAAATCCACGGGGATAGAAGACTAATTCCACGGGATTGGAACATCAAATCCACAGGAATAAAAGGCCAATACCACTGGATTATGCAGCCCATGTCACGGGGATTACTGCGACTGGAAAGCCTTTCGGCGCAACACGAAGCTCTTGCTGAGATATTTCTCGCGGACGATTTCGTTCTCCGACAGTTCCTCAGGCGTGCCCTGAAACAGTATGCGACCTTCGAAAAGCAGGTACGCACGGTCGGTGATGCTGAGGGTCTCCTGCACGTTATGGTCGGTTATCAGAATACCGATGTTGCGGTATTTCAGCTTCCAGACAATCTGCTGGATGTCTTCCACAGCGATGGGGTCGACGCCAGCAAAGGGCTCATCGAGCATAATGAAGCGAGGGTCGATGGCAAGACAGCGCGCTATCTCCGTACGTCGCCGCTCTCCACCCGACAACTGATTGCCTTTGTTCTTCCTTACCTTCTGCAAGCGGAACTCAGACAGCAGACTTTCGAGTCGCTCCCTCTGATATGCAATCGGCTTGTCTGTCATCTCGAGCACAGAGGCGATGTTGTCTTCGACACTCATCTGCCGGAACACCGAGGCTTCCTGTGGCAGATAGCCGATACCTGCCTGAGCACGTTTGTAGACTGGGAAGCCGGTTATGTCTTCGTTGTTCAGGAAGATGCGGCCCTCGTTTGGCTGAATCAGACCGACGGTCATGTAGAACGACGTGGTCTTTCCTGCTCCATTCGGGCCGAGAAGTCCAACGATTTCTCCCTGCTTCACGTCTATAGAGACATGACTGACCACTGTTCGTCTGCCGTATTTCTTCACCAAATCTTCGGTGCGCAGCACCATTCGTCCGTCGGATGTGCCGCCCGCCTTTTCCGTCTCTGCCGTATCATTCAATGGCAATCCTGCCTTCTCTTCGTCCATGTCGGTTATTATTTTGAAGCAAAAATAGGGAAAATACGTCTATTTGGCATACTTTTGCGTGACAATAAGTTCTAAACAATGATTAAAGCCTTAGCCGAAGTCGGACGCTACATAATGCTTATGGGGCGTGTTTTCTCCGTTCCCGAGAGGTGGCGGATGTTTTTTCGCCAGTACTACAGGGAGGTAGAGCAACTCGGAGTCGGGTCTATAGGCATCGTGTTGCTGATTTCTCTCTTCATCGGAGCGGTCATTACCATACAGATTAAGCTGAATATCGAGAGCGCATTCATGCCGCGATGGACCGTCGGATACGTCACTCGCGAGATTATGCTCCTCGAGTTTTCGTCGTCAATCATGTGTCTTATCCTTGCAGGAAAGGTGGGGTCCAACATTGCCTCAGAACTTGGCACAATGCGTGTCACGCAACAGATAGATGCACTCGACATCATGGGCATCAACTCGGCAAACTACCTAATCCTGCCGAAGGTCGCCGCACTCGTATCGTTCATTCCTATTCTGGTGACGTTCAGCATCTTTGCGGGCATCCTCGGAGCGTTCTGTACGTGCTGGTTTGGCGGAATAATGACAGCCGTTGACCTTGAGTACGGACTGCAGTATGAATTTGTGGAATGGTTCGTGTGGAGCAGTTTCATCAAGTCGCTGTTCTTCGCATTCATAATCTCAAGTGTGTCGTCGTTCTTCGGCTATACCGTCGACGGCGGATCCATAAGTGTCGGCAAAGCATCGACCAATGCCGTAGTGACAAGCAGTGTGCTGATTCTCTTTGCGGACCTGATGTTGACAAATATTCTGGCTTGAAGCGACCATTAAACCAAACGTACAGCAATGATAGAGCTTAATAATATATGTAAGTCTTTCGAGGACAAGGAGGTGCTTTCCGGCATCAGCACCGTGTTCGAGAACGGAAAGACGAATCTTGTCATCGGACAAAGCGGTTCGGGAAAGACCGTATTGATGAAGTGCATCGTTGGACTGCTCGTGCCCGACAGCGGCAAACTGCTCTACGATGGGCGTGACTTTCTGGCAATGGGAAAGCGCGAGAAGAAGTCGCTGCGCAAGGAAATGGGCATGTTGTTCCAAAGTTCTGCGCTCTTCGACTCCATGACGGTGCTCGACAACGTGATGTTTCCGCTCAACATGTTCAGCAACGACACCTTGCGCGAACGTACGCAGCGTGCCATGTTCTGCCTCGACAGAGTCAATCTATCCGAAGCTGCAAAGAAGTATCCCGGCGAAATAAGCGGTGGAATGCAGAAGCGTGTGGCGATTGCACGTGCCATTGCACTGAATCCTCAGTATCTGTTCTGCGACGAGCCAAACTCCGGACTGGACCCAAAGACGTCGCTTGTAATCGACGAGCTGATACAAGGAATCACGCATGAGTATAATATGACGACCATAATCAACACTCACGACATGAATTCCGTGATGGGTATAGGCGAAAACATCGTGTTTATCCACCAAGGACATAAGGAATGGGAGGGGACAAAGGACGACATCATCACATCGAACAACAAGATCCTGAACGACTTCATCTTTGCTTCCGACCTGTTCAAGAAGGTGAAGGAAGTCGAAGAGCATGAAATAGCAGAGGGCACGCAAAGCGTGCCCCCGCAGAAGTAAAAGGAGTAAGCGACTCCAATCGTATTTTAGCAGCCTATATACCTTTGTGCCAAAAGGTTTATACCTTTAGGCCAATACGTATATACCTTTGGACCAACACGTATATACCTTTGGACCAACACGTATATACCTTTGGACCAACACGTATATACCTTTGAGCCTTTTCCTATATACGTCTTGGTCCATGCCTATATAGGTCTGTTTTGCAGGCTAATCTCGGGTCAGTAGAAATTAGGTGGGGATAAGCGAATACGGTAGATACGTATCCGCATCCGCCAGACTACGTATTC
>CAYXLA010000022.1:0-13797 GCA_964465765.1 uncultured Bacteroidaceae bacterium
GCGTGTACGCTTCACAAGTGACACACGCAGATGTTGTGCATAAAGGTCGGCATGCAGGCCGAAGATGTGTACTTCCACGCTGCGTTCTGCGCTGTTGCTTACCGTCGGACGGCAACCAATGTTCAGCATTCCACCATATTTATGTCCGCCGACAGACACTGTCACGGCATACACTCCATCTTTGGGCAGCAGCTTATCGGTGTTGTCAAGACAGATGTTGGCAGTCGGGAAGCCCAATGTACGACCTATGTGGAATCCATCCATTACCGTTCCACCAAGCGTGTAGTCGTATCCCAAGCATCTGTTAGCTTCCGACACATCGCCCTGAAGCAGTATGTTGCGTATCATCGATGAGCTCACGCTGCGTCCGTCGGGCAGTGTATAAGGCTCTGCCTTTAGCACTTCTATGCCCATCTCCTTGCCATAGCGGCAGTAGTCTTCGAATCCTTCACTGCGGTTATGCCCGAAGCGATGGTCGTAGCCAATCACAAGGACATCGACATGACACTGCTCCTTGAGCATTGCCATGAACTGTTGTGCTGTGAGTGAAGCTATCTGTGGAGTGAAGTCGAGCATCAGACAATAGTCCACACCCGTCTGTTCCAGCCGTTCGCACTTTTCCTCCTTGGTAGTCAGCAGCTGTGGTTGGAAGTCAGAGCGTAGCACTTTGCGCGGATGAACGGGAAAGGTCACCACCATCGAGGCAGTCTCTCTCTCTCTGGCCGCTGTCATCATCTGCCTGATGAGGTATTGATGCCCCAGATGTACGCCGTCGAAGAAACCTATTGTGGCTGTTACGGGCGCATCGACATCAGAATAAGTGTTGCAGATCTTCATGCGCCTCCGCTTTATAGGTGTTGAACTTCATTGCTGCCGCCGTGTCACAATTCTGTTGCAAGTCGTCTATGAACAGTGTTTCTTCTGGCTTTATGCCTGTGCT
The DNA here is from genome assembly GCA_964465765.1 of uncultured Bacteroidaceae bacterium. Classification (GTDB taxonomy): domain Bacteria; phylum Bacteroidota; class Bacteroidia; order Bacteroidales; family Bacteroidaceae; genus Bacteroides. The sequence continues at coordinate 941 of CAYXLA010000022.1, forward strand.
GTCTATGACACGTTGGAATATCTGCTTGTCTGGTTTGGCAAGATGCTCGACAAACGACAGGAATATGCCGTCGAAATAGTCGTCGATGTTATGCCCATTCTGGTTGAAGACATTCTTGACCGACCAATCCCAGTGAATGGAGTTGGTGTTGCTTAGCAGATAAACGTTGAAGCGTTGGCGCAGATCGAGAAGCATATCGAGCTTTGACTGCGGAACACCAACAAGGAAGCTGTTCCAACAAGCATCGATGTCATCGTCACCGACCTGAGGCCCGATGGCTTTGCGTATAGACTCACGGAAGTCAGAAGGCTCAATCAACCCTAACTCGAACTTCTGCAAGAATCCTTGCTTGAGGCTTATGCCAAGTTCGGTCTCGAATCCCTTCCATCCCAAACGATGGAAGTTGTCGACACAGCACTGGAAGTCAAGGTCGATGAGTACGACGCCGAAGTCGAATACGACGTTCTTTATGCCTTCTCTGTTGTCAAGCATTCTTAGAACCCTTAAGCTTACGTATAAGTCTTGTCAGCTCTCCAATCCAGAGTACTATGGATGTCAAAGCTATAATCTTGACCCATTCCATCACGCTTAGTGGCTCTGTACGGAACACGTCTCCGCCAAACTGCACAATCACCAGCTGTCCGACAAGAATGATAAGTATCACCGCCTCCAGACCATAGGACTTGCCCAGACCCTTGAATGCCGAGTCGTTAGTGCTGAATGTCTTGGCATTTAAGAGGTTCCACAACTGCAACATAACAAATACGGTGAAGAAGATGGTCAGTCTGTGTACTGTCATGCCTCCAGGTTCGTGGTTGAAGTAGTACAGCAACGCCAGCAGTGCCACGAGGAATCCCGTGCCATAGACAATGATGTCGGTCCACATGCTGCGTGTTATGATGAAGTCAGTAGATTTGCGTGGCTTTTCGTTCATAACGCTATTGCTCGGCGGAATCGATGCCAGCGCCATGGCTGCAAAGGTATCCATTATCAGGTTTACCCATAGCATCTGCGTCACTGTGAGCGGTAGCTCGGTACCGAAGAACGAACCAAGCAGTACCACCAGTAGTGCTACGAAGTTTATTGTCAGCTGGAACAGGATGAACCTCTGTATGTTCTTGTAGAGCGAACGTCCCCACATCACTGCTGTGCCAATGCTTACAAACGAGTCGTCGAGCAGGGTTATGTCGCTTGCCTCTTTTGCTACCGACGTGCCCGAGCCCATCGACAGTCCCACCTGAGCATAGTTCAATGCGGGTGCATCGTTGGTGCCGTCGCCTGTCACTGCCACTACTGCTCCACTCTTCTGCAGAAGCTGCACCAGACGTTGCTTGTTGCTGGGTCGTGCACGGCTCATAACCTTTATCTCCATGGCACGTTTCTGTGCTTCGGCATCATCGAGTGCGGCAAACTCAGGACCGGATATGATGTCGCTGTCTTTGTCGACCTTCAGTCCTATCTGTCGTGCTATCTCGCTCGCTGTGGCAGGAGTATCGCCTGTTACAATCTTCACTTCTATGCCAGCCTTGGTGCATTGGGCTACGGCAGCAGGTACTTCAGGACGTACGGGGTCGCTGATTGCCACTACACCTTGGAACACGAAGTCGGCATTGGCAATGGCATCAGCACATTTGACGCTGCTGTCGTCATCGATGACTGCATACGCAAATCCCAATGTCCTCATGCCCTTGTTCTGATTCTCCAGCAGGAATGCTTCGGTGTCTTTCTTGAAGTTGTCGGGAGCAGCCTCAACGCCATCGGCAGTCTGCATCTTGCTGCATTTGCCAAGGATAATCTCCGGTGCACCTTTTATATATAGTACCTTCTTGCCTTTTACTGCCGACTCAACCATCGTTGCCATGAACTTACGTTCGGTAGAGAACGGCAGCTGGTCCACTACCTTGCTGCTGCCACGTATGCCGAGATAGTCTGTGTTCTTGTCGTTCAACCACAGCAGCAGCGCCACTTCGGTTGGGTTACCTATTCCTTCTGTCTTACCGTCATCGCTCTTGCCAAGGAAAGATGTGGTGTTCACGCTTATGGCTTCTGCTATGAGCTTTCCGGCTTCTGATGACTGCAGATTGCTGTCTTCGTTATTAATTCCACTGAAGTTAGGCGTGCTAATTCGCATCCTGTTCTGCGTCAGTGTGCCTGTCTTGTCGGTGCAGATCACTGTTATGGCTCCCATGGTCTCACACGCATGCATCTTTCTGACAAGATTGTTTGTGGCAAGCATGCGACGCATGTTCAGTGCCAGACACAGTGTAACACTCATCGGCAGACCTTCGGGCACAGCCACTACTATCAGTGTCACTGCCATCATGAAGATTTGCAGCGTTGCCTTTATGGCAGGAAGCCAGTCGGCAAACGTATGCATCTGTCCAAAGTCGTATGCCAGCACCACATCCTTAACGAAGAAGAGCACGAAGGCAATGCCTGCAGTGGCAAAACCTACATAGCCGATGAGGCGTGCCAGCTTCTCAAGCTGCTTGTTGAGTGGGGTTTGCTCGTGTGTCTCCTCAGAACTCAGGCGTGCCACCTTACCAATCTCTGTGGCATCACCCACAGCCTCTACGACCATAGTGCCATGTCCGTCGAGCACTGTTGAGCCGCGCATCAGGCGGTTTGACTTGTATGTTGCATTCTTGTCGAAGTCGGCTTCCGAGGCAGTCTTGTTGGCTGAGGGCTCGCCTGTCAGTGATGATTCATTGACCTGCATCGACAGAGAATCCAGAAGTTTGCCGTCGGCAGGAATCTCATCACCGGTCTCGACCAGTACGATGTCTCCCACAACTACTTCGCGTCGCTTCACTTCGCACACATTGCCATTGCGTCTGACACGCACGTTGTTGTCGTCGTTTACGGCATTTAGAAGGTCGAACTTGCGGTTAGCATCGTATTCGAATAGGAATCCAACACCCGTTGCCAGTAATACTGCGGCGATGATGCCAATGGTCTCGGCGTATTCGTTCTCTACTATCGATACTGCCAACGACAGCAGTGCTGCAAAGAGCAGGATACGTATCACGGGGTCGTTGAACTTCTCCAAGTACAGTCTCCACATCGACTTGCGCTTGGGAGGAGTCAGGATGTTCTCGCCATACTTACTGCGGCTTTCAAGTACTTCGTTGTCGTTAAGTCCGTTTATCTTTACTTCCGGTTCTGTCATTGCTTTTTGTTTGTTATTGTCTGGAATAATCACGACGTGTGGGTTTTAGCACATATTGGCAAAGGTACGGCTATTGCTGTACAGCCCACATGCTGTCGGTGTTACAAAGTTGTTACAATCCATTTGGCGTCGTGCCCTCAAATCATTATCTCTTTGCTGCACAATTGGCACAAACACCCTTTATGACGTAGTTTACGGAGGTCATTCTGTATCCTTCGGGCAGACCTACAGACGGAACAGGAGTATCCGACAGGCAGAATGTCTTGTGACAGAGCTCGCAGTAGAAGTGCACGTGCATGTCGTCATCATGCCCATCGTCGGTGCTTTGGCACAATTCATAGCGCACGCTGTCGCCGCCGTCTTCGATGGTATGTACCAGATGGTGCTCTCTGAATGTGTTCAGGCTGCGGAATACATTTGATTTGTCGATGCTCTCCACTGTGTCCTCCAGCTCAGTCATAGAGAGAGGACGGTCAGCATCAGCCAATGCTTCGGCTATTATGATGCGATTCGCCGTGGGCTTTACACCATGGCGCAACAGCAGGTCTGCATATTTTGATGCTTCATCTTTCATCGTGTCACATCTTCTTCTCTGTGTCCGTGCTTGCTTCAACAACATTCACCACATAGTCGCCCAAGCGTTCGCACTCACTGATAATATCCATGTAGTAGACGCCCTGCTGGTAAGAGTATTCCTTCTTGTTCAAGTCGGCGATGTTCTGACTCTTCAGCTGGTCGCGCAGATTGTTTATCTCGTTCTCTATGTTGTATGTCTTGTTCACGCTTGCCGTTCCATCTTCGGGATGCTGAATGACAGTCTCCATTCTCGACAGTGCACTTGCGTCGAGTCCCATCATGAACTTCACGTGCTCTGTCTGTCCTGCAGTGAACTCCTCATTGCTTTGCTTGTGGCGGTTGAGTGTGCGTGCAATGTTGTAGCAGCTGTCTCCGATGCTCTCTATCTCGCTAATCTCGCGCAACATTGCACGTATCTTGCTCTTTGTCACGTCGCTAAGGTGCGCATCACTCACGTTGCCCAAGTAGTTGGCAATCTCAATCTCCATGTTGTCGGAGATGTTCTCGTACTTCTCGATGCGGCTATACAGCTTTATGAACTTCTCATCATCCTTCTCGTCGAAGAGCTCACGCACCATGCCAAACATGCGCTGGATGCGGTTGGCAAACGACTGTATCTCCTTGTCGGCAGCCAATACAGAAAGCTCGGGAGTCTTCAGCAGACCGCTCTGTATGTAGCACAGACGGAAGTCTTCCTCGTCTCGATTCTCCTTTGTAGGCAGAATCCAGCACACGAACTTTTCAATCGCAGGCACAAACCAAACCAAAATGAACGTGTTTGTAACGTTAAAGCAAGTGTGAAACGCAGCCAACACAACGGGAAGAATGACGGTTTTCTGTGCCTCTGTATATTCTGCTCCAGAGGGATCGTAACCCACGAGCGAGCACACCATGTTGACAAACGGATAGAACACGCACAGTACCCAGATGACACCAAATACGTTGAATGCCAAGTGCGCCAGTGCTGCACGACGTGCTTGTACGTTGGCACCCAAGGCTGCGATATTGGCTGTTGCCGTGGTTCCTATGTTCTCACCCATCACCAGAGCAATGCCCAGATAGATTGGCAATACGCCAGTAGAGCAGAGAAGTATGGTGATTGCCATCACTGCTGCCGAAGACTGCACGATGCACGTTATGAGGGTGCCGATGAGTAGGAAGACGATTATCGACGAAAAACTGTTGGTGTCGAATGACGAGAAGAACTCAATTACCGTGGCGTTGTGCTGCAAGTCCATCTCGCGTCCGGTATCGCTCAGCAACACCAGTGAGTAGAAGAGGAATGCAATGCCAAACAGCATGTCGCCTATGTAACGCTTGCTCTTGGAATAGATCAGTACTATGCCGACGGCAAATGCAGGGAACACCACCATTGTCAAATCTACGCTGTATCCCAGCGACATGATCCATGCCGTCAGTGTGGTACCGATATTGGCACCCATGATAACTGATATTGACTGTGCCAGTGTCAGCAATCCTGCATTCACAAACGATACAGTCATCACTGTCGTGGCAGACGACGACTGCACGGCACATGTAATCAATGTTCCCGTCACTATTCCCGTGAACCGGTTCTTTGTCATTTTCTGCAGAATGAGACGAAGCTGTGATCCAGCCATTTTCTGCAAACTCTCGCTCAACGATTTCATGCCGAACATCAGCAATGCCAATGAACCGACAATCTTGAACACGTACAAAAGGGTATTGTCCATACTTAAATATCATAAAACTGCAACGGGAGTTTCATGATAAAATACTACCTTTGGCAAGAGAGACATAAATAGTGTATGCATGAAACATATGTTACAAATCTACTGCAAAAATAGAAAAAAGTATCTGGAATTTCCGATAGGCAGTACTCTTTTGGAGATTTATAATGGCTTTGGACTTGATTTTCCCTATCAGGTTGTGAGCGCTCGTGTCAATAATGTGTCTGAAGGACTGATGTTTAGAGTCTACAACAACAAGGATGTAGAGTTTCTTGATGTGCGTTCGTCATCAGGCATGCGTACCTACGTGCGGTCGCTTTGCTTCGTCATCTACAAAGCTGTTCGTGAACTCTTCCCTGGCAGCAAGCTGTTGCTTGAACATCCTGTGTCCAACGGTTACTACTGTCGCCTCATAAAGGCAGACGGTAGTGCTGTCAGTGTGGAAGATGCTAAAGCCTTGCGCAAACGTATGCAGGACATTATTGCCGAAGACATACCTTTCCTGCGTGAAGAATGCCGCACAGAGGAAGCCATACATCTGTTCAGCGAGGCTGGCATGGACGATAAGGTCAAGTTGCTGAAGACTTCCGGCACACTATATACCACTTATTATAGGCTCGGCGACACTATCGACAACTATTACGGAGCATTGGTGCCAAGCACAGGTTTCCTCAAAGTGTTCGACATCGTGAAATATTACGACGGACTGTTGCTGCGTGTTCCTGCAAAGGATAATCCGCTGAAGGTGGGCGAAATCGTCAAACAGGAGAAGATGCTTACGGCATTTAAGGAACACCTACAGTGGGATCATATCCTCCGCATGGGCAGTGTGGGCGACCTTAATGAAATCTGCCAGCGCGGGTTGGCAGCACAGGTCATCAATGTTGCTGAGGCTTTGCAGGAGAAGAAGATATCACAGATTGCCGATACAATAATGCAGCGCAGCAAGGATGGCGGACAACCTGTCCGATTGGTGCTGATATCGGGCCCGTCGTCATCGGGCAAGACAACTTTCAGCAAACGACTGTCTGTGCAGCTTCTTGCCAATGGCATCATACCTTACCCGATATCGTTGGACAATTATTTCGTCAATCGCGACGACACACCGCGTGATGAACAGGGACAACTTGACTATGAGTCGCTCTATGCACTCGACCTCGAACTATTCAACAGTCAGATGAAGTCGCTGCTGAAAGGCGAAGAGGTGGAACTGCCTTACTATAACTTCAACACTGGTCTGCGCGAATATCGTGGGGAGAAGCTGCGTATAGCCGACAATATGGTGCTCATCCTTGAGGGCAATCATGGGCTGAATCCTGACCTTACGCCGCAGATACCCGAAGAGAATAAGTTCAAAATCTATGTCTCTGCCCTTACCACCATCTCGCTTGACGACCATAACTGGATTCCTACTACCGATAACCGTCTGGTGCGACGCATTATACGCGACTTTAACTTCCGTGGCTATTCAGCACAACAGACCATATCACGCTGGGCAAGCGTGCGTGCCGGTGAGGACAAATGGATATTCCCCTATCAGGAGAATGCTGATGTCATGTTCAACTCGTCAATGTTGTATGAGTTTGCCGTCTTCCGTTCGCATATAGAGCCAATACTCAACATGGTGCGCAATGACTGTGAGGAGTATGCTGAGGCGCATCGTCTGCTGAAGTTCATTAACTACTTCACGCCGATACGCGACAATGAGATACCGCCAACATCACTTATGCGTGAGTTTATTGGCGGCAGCAGCTTCAAGTACTGACGTTTAGGGCGCGTACTTCTTCTCTTTGCGTACGTCGTGTCCCTCGTAGGCGCATATTGCCTCTATCCACTCTTCGCGCAAGGGGATAGAGGCATGCCCGATGAGGTCGTAGGTAACCATGACTGAGGTACCTATACATTTCACCTCTTGTGTGTCGGTATCGATGACGCGCTGTGCCAGTGTGAAGCTCTTGGTACCTATGGCAGTAATGGCAGTCTGCACGGCTATGTGGTCTGTACCATGAATCTGCGATAGGAAGTCTGCCTGTACATGTACGGCTACGATGCCAATTTCGGACCAGTCGACATGCGGACAAATGGTCTGGAAGTAGTCGCTCTTGCCAAGGTCGTAGAATGAAAAGTAGACCTCGTTATTGACATGACCGAAACGGTCAACGTCGTTCCAACGCAGCTGAACCGGTAGAGTATGGTGATAGGTGATGTTGTCACTTGGATTTTTCATGGGGCTATATCTCTTTAATGGCTGCAAAAGTACTACTTTTGTGAGTTAAAGCATTGTGCAAGTGTGAAACAATAGATTCTCAGCACTTGAATTGTGCCTAAAGCTATAAGAAATGAACAAGATTGAACATAACGGCAAGAGAAGCACCCGTAGCAAGGTGGCGTCGCCTCGTGATGGCAGAAAAGAGGTGCAGGCACGTCCTCAACAAGCTCCCGTACAGCAGAAGAGAGTACCTAAGAGCTATATGGAAGATGTGCGTCGAGCATGTGAAGTGATGAGTCGTGGCGGTGTGATACTGTATCCTACAGATACTATTTGGGGCATTGGATGCGATGCCACCAATGAGGAAGCCGTCCGCCGTGTGTATGAGATTAAGAGAAGGCAGGACAGTAAGGCGATGCTTGTACTGACAGATAGTGCCGTAAAGTTGAACTACTATGTCAAGGACGTACCACGTGTGGCATGGGACTTGATAGACGTTGCCGATAAACCGCTTACCATAATATATGATGGTGCACGCAACCTGGCGCAGAACCTTTTGGCCGAAGATGGCAGTGTGGGCATACGTGTCACTAACGAACCGTTCTCGCAGCAGCTTTGCCGTCAGTTCCGTAAGGCTATCGTGTCGACATCAGCAAACATCAGCGGTGAACCTTCACCACAGAACTTCAGTGAAGTGAGTGAAGAAATACTTCAGGCAGTGGACTATGTGGTGACGGTACGGCAGAAAGAAAAGACTGCAGCCAAGCCATCGAGTATTGTGAAGCTGGGTGCTGGCGGCGAGATACAGATAATAAGGAAGTAAGGGAACAATGGAAGAACCTGTAGTCAGGAAGACACGGATAGAACGGTTCATACTGTGGCGGCGCAGGAACATCAGCGACCGTCAGTTCGTGATGGCGCTTAGCTTCGTCGTGGGCATCGGTTGTGCCTTGGCTGCATACATCTTGAAGTTGCTGATAGCATGGATACAGACACTGCTGACGCAAGACTTCATCTCGTCGGGTGCCAACTATCTGTATCTGGTATATCCTGTAGCGGGCATATTGGTGGCAGGCTTGTTTGTGCGCTATGTGGTAAAGGACGACATCAGCCATGGTGTTACGAAGATTCTGTATGCCATATCACGACGCGACAGTCTTATAAAGCGGCATAACATGTGGACGAGCATAATTGCCAGCTCCATAACCATTGGCTGTGGCGGATCAGTCGGAGCGGAGGCTCCTATTGTACTGACAGGTTCTGCCATAGGGTCGAACTTGGGACGTGTGTTCCGCATGCCGTCGGGTACGTTGATGCTACTTGTCGGGTGTGGTGCAGCAGGCGCTGTGGCAGGAATATTCAAGGCTCCGATAGCCGGTGTGGTCTTCACTATAGAGGTAATCATGCTCGATCTGACCATGAATTCATTAATGCCATTGCTCATTACGTCTGTCACTGCTGCCACGGTGGCATATCTCACCATGGGACAACAGGCAATGTTTGAGTTCCATATTACGGAGGCATTCGAGCTCGGACGCATCCCATACGTGATATTGTTGGGTATCTTCTGCGGACTGGTATCTCTGTACTTCACGCGTGCCATGAACGCTACCGAGAATGTCTTTGCCCGGTTGGGGACACCACTGAAGAAGTTTATCTTCGGCGGTGTAATCTTAAGTGTGCTGATATTCCTATTCCCAACACTTTACGGTGAGGGATACGACACCATAGGACTGCTGCTTAACGGAAGCAGCAATGCCGATTGGGAGGCGGTGATGAACAACTCTCTGTTCTACGGACATTCCAATCTGTTGCTGCTATACTTGGGACTGATACTGCTGACGAAGGTGTTTGCTTCGTCTGCCACTAATGGTGGCGGTGGTTGTGGTGGTGTATTTGCTCCTTCGTTGTTCCTTGGCTGCATCGCAGGTTTCATGTTCTCGCACTTTAGCAATGACATCTCGTTCACGACATACCTGCCGGAGAAGAACTTCTCGTTGATGGGCATGGCGGGAATAATGAGTGGTGTGATGCATGCGCCACTGACAGGTGTGTTCCTCATTGCAGAGCTGACAGGTGGTTATGACTTGTTCCTTCCGCTGCTGATTGTTTCCATCAGCTCATACCTCACCATCATCGTGTTCGAGCCGCATAGCATCTACTCCATGCGCTTGGCGAAGAAGGGTGAGTTGCTGACACACCATAAGGACAAAGCCATACTGACGCTGATGAAGATGGAGAATGTTGTGGAGACAGACTTCAAAGAGGTGCATCCTGACATGGACTTGGGACGCATCATCAGCATCATTGCAGCATCCCATCGCAACATATTCCCTGTTACCGACGATGACCGCAAGTTGCTGGGATTGGTATATATGGACGATATTAGGAAGGTGATGTTCCGCCAGGAACTGTACCATCGATATAAGGTAAGCCAGATGATGGCGCCACCACAGTCGCGTCTGCTGAATACCGATAGCATGGAAGAGGTGATGCGCAAGTTCGACCATACGGGAGCATGGAACCTACCAGTGACCGACGAAGAAGGACACTATTTAGGTTTCGTGTCGAAGTCAAAGGTCTTTAACTCCTATCGAGGCATGCTGCTGAACCTGTCGACAGACTGATGCCGTCATATCTAACGACTATTGAAACAAAAGATTACAGAAGTGGAAAAGGAATCTTTACGCATAGTATATCTCGGTACACCTGAGTTCGCCGTTGAACCATTGCGGCGGTTAGTAGAAGGTGGATATAATGTTGTGGGCGTAGTGACCATGCCCGACAAGCCTGCAGGACGCGGACATAAGTTGCAACCATCGGCTGTGAAGAGCTATGCAGTGGAACATAATCTGCCGTTGCTACAGCCCGAGAAGCTGAAAGACGAGACTTTCTTGGATGCTTTGCGCCAATGGAAAGCCGATTTGCAGATAGTCGTGGCATTCCGCATGTTGCCCGAGGTGGTATGGTCAATGCCTCGCTTGGGTACATTCAATCTGCATGCATCACTGTTGCCACAATATCGTGGTGCTGCTCCAATAAACTGGGCAATCATAAATGGTGATACAAAGACAGGCATCACCACATTCTTCTTGCAGCATGACATCGATACTGGTGAGGTCATCCAACAGGTCAGCGTGCCAATCGAAGAGACCGATGATGTCGGTATTGTGCACGATAGATTGATGATGCTTGGCGGAGATCTTGTGCTGGAAACGGTAGATGCTATCATTGCCGGAACTGTGAAATCAGTGCCGCAGACTGCACTGGAAGATGGTACTCCATTGCGTCCTGCACCTAAGATATTTAAGGAGACATGTCGCATCTGTTGGAACAAACCCGTAAGGACAGTCTGCAATCTGGTACGTGGACTTAGTCCATATCCGGCAGCATGGACGGAACTTCAGATTGCCGATGGCGCACCACAGAATGTCAAGATATTCCGTGTGGCACCATTGGAAGGAGCCTTACCCGATGGCATGCAGCCAGGAGATATCGACACCGATGGCAAGACATATCTGCATGTGGCAGTCGAAAACGGTTGCGTCGACGTGCTGGAGCTGCAGTTGCCAGGACACAAACGATTGGAAGTAGGTGAGCTTCTCCGTGGATTCCACATCGATTGCACGTGCCGCTTCATTTGAAAAAGAGGACACTCATATATATAAAGGACACTCAATATATATAAGGAGTGCTCAATACCATATATAATAGGAATACACACCATATATATAATAGGAATACATACCATGAAACCTATCATCTCTCCCTCAATTCTCTCCGCTGACTTTGCCAACTTGGGACGTGACATCGACATGCTGAACCAAAGCTCGGCACAGTGGCTACACTGCGACATAATGGACGGCGTATTCGTGCCAAACATATCGTTCGGATTCCCAGTGCTGAAGTATGTTGCGAACCTGTCGGAGAAACCGTTGGACGTTCATCTTATGATTGTTCAGCCCGAGAAGTTCATTCCTGAGGTGAAGGCACTCGGTGCATACATCATGAATGTGCACTATGAGGCTTGCCCACATCTGCACCGCGTCATACAACAGATACGTGATGCTGGCATGCAGCCTGCCGTGACACTCAACCCTGCCACGCCAGTGTCTATGCTCAAGGACATCATTGGTGATGTGTACATGGTTCTATTGATGAGCGTTAATCCAGGTTTCGGTGGACAGAAGTTCATAGAACATACGGTGGAGAAAGTGCGTGAGTTGCGCGACCTGATTGAAGAGTCAGGCTCCAAGGCACTGATTGAAGTCGACGGTGGTGTTAACTTGAATACGGGAGCGCGGCTGGTTGAGGCTGGTGCCGATGTACTGGTTGCCGGCAATGCCGTCTTTGCTGCTGACGACCCGATGGCAATGATTGCCGCATTGGGAAATCTGTAATCTGCTGTGGGACAGCATCCATTCTTGCGTCCCGTAGTGTTGCTGGCTGCCGGCATCACATTGGGCGATGCTGTGCCGTTGCCCGATTCCTTTTTCTATGTAGCACTGCTGGTGTTGGCGGCAGTGTTGTCTGTGGCCATACTGACAGTGTGCCTGAAGAATAGTGGTGGCACAGTCTGGAACATGCTGATTCTTGCGTGCGGCTACATACTAATGAGCATGTGGATGGCACGATCCGAACTGCCCGACGACATCATACCCCAAAATGTCGTACTGCAAGCCCGCGTGACCGATGGGGCAGAAGAACGTCCACGTACGGTCCGTTGCACTGTGACTGTCGAGCGTGCTGTTGGTCAGAACGGAACATCTGTTGAGGCTCTGCGCGGCAAGACGCTATTGGCATACGTCTCAAAAGATTCGGCGTCCATGGCCATTCGTGATGGCGACGTGCTGATGCTGTCTGCACGGCTGACGCCAAGGAGCCGTCTCAACGAGTCAGTAGACTTCGACTACGCCAGTTATCTGCGTCGTCAGGGCATTGCCACTACCGCTTTTGTGCGCAGTGGACGCTGGAGTGTGCTCTCCCAACCGGAACATCCTGATCTTATGCAGCGCATACATGCCCTGCGCAATGATGCCATAGACACATACCGGAGGCTTGGCATCGACGGAGAGAACCTGTCCGTGCTGACGGCTATGACCCTTGGCGACCGCTCCGAGTTGTCTGATGAGACCATGGATATGTATTCCCGTGCCGGAATAAACCATGTGCTCGCCATGTCGGGACTGCATGT
>CAYXLA010000022.1:13897-19204 GCA_964465765.1 uncultured Bacteroidaceae bacterium
TGCTGGCACGTCCTGCATGGCTGTTCCATGTAGGCTTCCAACTATCGTTTGCCGCTGTAGCATCAATCCTACTCTTCAGCAATCGCATCAGCTCTATCTTTGGCAAGAGTCGTGGCATTCGGGCATGGCTTACGGGCTCCGTGGCAGTGTCTGTGGCTGCACAAGTTGGCACAGCACCCATACTGATGTATGTATTCCATCAGCTGCCCGTGCACTTCTTGCTGTCCAATCTGCTGGTGATACCCATAGTCACGGCATTGCTCTACTTGGCAGTCATCATCTTCGTCTGCATCCCGTTGCCATTGTTGCAACAGCCGGTGGCATGGATTGCCGACACCTTACTGACATTGCAGAATGCCATTGTCGGTGGCATTGAGCGGTTGCCGCTTGCCGTCATCGATGGCATCGACATCAGTCTTGCCGAGGTGTTCCTGCTCTACATCATCATGTTCCTAGCCGTACGTGCCGTAGACTGGCATACACCGCAGCGCGTCATACAGTTGCTATCTGCCGTGCTCATCCTCGTTGCCTTGCATCTTGCACAAATCTTGATGTGAGAAAAAAGCAGGTCCCCTTTGTTATTTTCTTTACCTTTGCACTCTTACGATAACCCCAATAAACGGTCAGAGGATATGCTAAAGCAGATAATCGAGAGACAGAAAGTCGAGCAGTTTGCCGCGTGGATGAAAGACTTCCGCAAGTTTGTCATAGTGGCTCATTCCAATCCCGATGGCGATGCTGTCGGGTCATCATTGGCATTGTGGCATCTTCTGCGCAGGTGCGGTAAGCGTGCCATCGTAATATTCCCCAATGCCTATCCCGACTTCTTCAAGTGGATGCCCGGTAGCAGAGATATTATGATCTACAGTCGGATGAAGGAAGTGGCAGACGGCTTCATAGCTGGTGCCGATGTCATCTGTTGTCTTGACTTCAACAGTCTGTCGCGTGTGGATAGCATGAAGGAATCCATCGCAGCATCACCGGCAAAGAAGATAATGATAGACCATCATCTCGACCCCGATGACATATGTGACATCACCGTGTCACATCCTGACCAGTCGTCGACATGCGAACTGTTGTTGCGTTTCTTCTGCGACCTCGGTATGTACGGACGCATCAACACCGATATTGCCACGTGCATCTATACGGGCATGATGACCGATACTGGTGGCTTCACCTATAATTCTAACCGTCCCGAGATATTCGGCATCATCAGCATGATGCTCACGAAGGGTATCGACAAAGACATGATCTATCGCAAGGTGAACTATAACTTCTCCGCCGGACGACTCTATATGCAGGGCATAGTGCTTAGCAATATGGAGATTGTGCCCGAATGCCATGCAGCCATACTGACATTGTCTCGCGAAGACGAGAAGAAGTATGGTGTGATGAAGGGTGATACTGAAGGCTTTGTGAACCTGCCCCTGCAAATCCGCGACGTCATACTGACGTGCTTCTTGCGCGAAGACACCGAACGCGATGTGGTGAAGGTTTCACTGCGGTCGGTAGGAGAGTTCCCGACAAATATCCTTGCCGGTGAGTTCGGCGGTGGAGGCCATAAGAATGCTTCGGGAGGAGAGATTCCATCTGTCGATGTGCTGACAGCCAAGGAACAGTTCAAGGAAGTGTTGATGCAATACAAAGATCAGCTGGACGAGTGCTTCGCACAGCATCCCAAGTAATCTATGGCACTGGATGCGCCGGTTAAGGGTTTCATAGGATATAGGGATATGAAGCCTGTATCATCTGGTGATAGTTAAAGATTATAGAAACGCAGGGCAGGTTGTGCGCGTTACAGTAGAAAAAGCATACATTTGCGCTGCAATTAATCAAGAAACAAGACATGAAGAAACTCTTAGTGTTTGTCTTCTCGCTGTTGGTATGCAGTATGGCTTTCAACGCCTGCAGTGACAACGAGACCTATGCCGATATGCTGAAGGACGAGAAGCGTGCAATCGCAAAGTTCATCAACGATAGCAACATAACAGTCATCTCTCAGCAGCAGTTTGTCGATCATGACTATACGACCGACGTCAGCAAGAACGAGTATGTGCAGACCTCGAGCGGCATCTATATGCAGATCATAGACAAGGGATCGTCCAATCCAGCCGATACGGTTAAGAACAACGACATGGTGCTTGTGCGCATGGCGGAATATCTCATTACCGAGGCATCGGTGACACTCTATTCGTCCAACCTCTCACTGCCGTACTACGTCGATGAGTTCCGTTACACCAAGAGTTCATCGAGCATATCGGGCATCTTTACGAAAGGTTCTATAAAAGATACCTATTCTACTACGGCTGTGCCGGCAGGATGGCTTGTCCCGTTGGCTTACGTACGCGACGGTGCTAGAGTGAAGCTCATCGTACCTTCGAAGATGGGACACGAGACGGCAATGAACTATGTCCGTCCGTACTACTACGACATCAGGAAATACCAGATATACAAATAAGGCTATTCATATATAATAATAGGACCATTCATATATAATATATGACACTGATAAAATCAATCTCAGGAATACGTGGCACCATCGGTGGACATGCTGGAGCAGGACTGACACCGTTGGACATTGTGAAGTTCACATCTGCCTATGCCACATTGATACGACGTACATGCACTGTCAAGAACAACAAGATTGTCGTAGGACGCGACGCACGCATCTCAGGACGTATGGTCCGCGATGTTGTGGCAGGCACGTTGATGGGTATGGGCTGGGATGTTGTGGACATAGGTCTGGCAACAACCCCTACTACAGAGTTGGCAGTGACCATGGAAGGTGCCAGTGGTGGCATTATCCTGACGGCATCTCATAATCCTAAGCAGTGGAACGCACTGAAGCTGCTCAACGAGAAGGGCGAATTCCTTAACAAGGAAGAAGGTAATGAGGTGCTGGCTATAGCCGAAGCCGAAGACTTCGACTATGCTGAGGTCGACAAGCTCGGCACATATCGTGAGGACAACACATACAACCGCAAACATATCGATGCCGTATTGGCACTGCCGCTGGTAGATGTTGAGGCAATACGCTCAGCACATTTCCATGTGGCGATAGATACTGTCAACTCTGTGGGTGGCATCATATTGCCCGAGCTGTTGGAGCAACTTGGCGTAGAACACGTCGATAAGCTCTACTGCGAGCCGACAGGTGATTTCCAGCATAACCCAGAACCATTGGAGAAGAACCTTGGAGACATCATGGCGCTGATGAAGCGCGGTGGAAACGACGTGGCATTTGTCGTTGACCCCGATGTCGACCGCTTGGCTCTGATCTGTGAGGACGGACGCATGTATGGTGAGGAATATACCCTCGTCACCGCTGCCGACTATGTGCTTCAGCACACACCTGGAGCTACGGTGTCGAACCTAAGCTCAACCCGTGCACTTCGTGATGTCACCGCCTCCTACGGACAGCAATACTTCGCTGCAGCAGTAGGCGAGGTCAACGTCACCACTAAGATGAAGGAAGTGGGTGCGGTTATTGGCGGTGAGGGCAATGGCGGAGTGATTTATCCCGAACTGCACTATGGACGCGACGCGTTGGTCGGCATCGCTTTGATCCTTAGCTATATGGCAAAGCGTCACATGAAGCCTTCTCAGCTCCGTGCTACCTATCCCAACTACTTCATGGCTAAGAACCGCATCGACTTGAAGCCCGACACCGACGTGCAGGCAATCCTTCAGAAGGTCAAGGAGCAGTATAAGGACCAGAAGGTGAACGACATCGACGGCGTGAAGATAGACTTCCCCGACTCGTGGGTACATCTGCGCAGCAGCAACACCGAGCCTATTATACGCGTCTATAGCGAAGCACTGTCGCAGGCTGAGGCAGAAGCCATCGGCTGCAAGGTGATGGATGTGGTCAGGAAGATGATTGGCGAGTGATATACTCGCCAATCGGCTTATGGGATGAGTAGCGACGAGTCGCCGTAGCTCAGGAATCGGAAGTCGTGGCTGAGGGCATAGCTGTAGATGTCACGCCAATGACCATCGCCGACGAAAGCAGATACCAGTAGCAGCAGAGTGCTCTGCGGCTGGTGGAAGTTTGTCACCATAGCCTTCACAATCTTGTATTCATAGCCTGGAGCAATGATAATCTGCGTGTTGGAGTGCAGAGTCTCCAGTCCGTGCCTGTCCATATAGTGCAGCAACGCATTGAGCGTCTCCACCGACGTGATGGCACGTTGCTCCTCTGTCAGCTCATAAGGCTGCCACTGTTTCACACGCAACTCCTCGTCGGTAGCATTGGGATTCTGCATCAGCGTTAATCCCATGTGATGTAGAGACTCCAGTGTGCGTACCGATGTGGTGCCTACAGCAATGGCACGTCCACCATGTTCCAGCAACCTCTCTATCGTATTGCGCGACACCGATATCCACTCTGTGTGCATCTCGTGTCCGCCAATGTCCTCGCTCTTCACAGGTTTGAACGTACCTGCACCAACATGTAGCGTCAGCTCTTCCAGCTCCACACCCTTGCCGCGCAACTCATTGAGCACGCGATCGGTGAAGTGTAACCCTGCCGTAGGAGCCGCTACCGAACCCTTGATCTTCGAGTAAACGGTCTGATAGGTCTGCTTGTCGCTCTCCTCTGCCTTGCGGTTCAGATATGGCGGTATGGGCAGTTCGCCAAACTCCTCAAGTATATCGGCGAAGCTGATGTTGGCATTATCCCATCCGAAGTCTACCCAATGGCTCGTGCCGACAGCCTGTCCCAGACGTGCCGTCAGTGTAATGTCGCATCCCTTCACGCTCATGCTGCGTCGCAGTTCTTCGCCTTTCCACTTCTTCAGATTACCTATCATGCACAGCCATGCCACCGAACCTGTCTCTGCGAAGTTCTGTGCATAGTCGGCAGGACGTGCCGGCTCCAGGCAAAACACCTCGATTAGCGCACCCGTCTCCTTGCGGAAATGCATGCGTGCCTGTATCACCTTAGTGTTGTTGAACACCATCAGCTCTCCGCTGTCAATATACTGTGGCAACGATGTAAAGATGTCTTCGCCTATCGCGCCATGGCGATAGAGCAACAGTTTGGAATGGTCTCGCTCCGGCAGAGGGAATTTGGCAATCCTCTCGTCGGGCAGAGGGTAGTCGTAGTCACGTATCTTGATGTCTCGTGGGTCTGCTTGATTCATAGTCTCGTTCTTGTTTTGCGGCGCAAAGTTAAGACTTCTTTGCTGCATTCTCTTTAACTTTGCCTGCCGAATAGAGACCTACATAAGGTGGACCGTAATGGAAGCCACTATAGGTGGGTTCTATAAATTGGCTTTGTCAGATTGCGAGGTTATTTTCGAGGGC
>CAYXLA010000023.1:0-11647 GCA_964465765.1 uncultured Bacteroidaceae bacterium
CTAGAAGACTTCGCCATTTCAGCTATAAGCCTTTGTCATTTCAGCTCGAAGCCTTTGCCATTTCAGCTAGAAGCCATTGCCGTTTCAACTAGAAGACTTCGCCATTTCAACTAGAAGACTTGGCCCGAGAAGCTAGATGTGTTGCTCATACCAAGGCTTGGTATGAATATTTCAAGGCTTGGTACGAATATTGCAAAGCTTGGTATGAATATTGCAAGGCTTGGTATGAGGGAGTAAGATATATTCTCGACTGAAGTAAAGCGCTTGCTAACGCGTTGAAGGATATGCAAATATAGCATTGCGAATAGGCATATTGCAAGAGTTTTGGCTTCTTTTTTCGTCATTATAGCTTTCCTTCGTGAAGTGTAGTTCATAGTCCGCTACCGCCATCTACGTATTGTCTTCACTGAGTCTCTATTGCCTCGACGGAGTGTTAAAGGCATTTAATTTTAAGTGAGATTATTAAACCGAATGCGCTTCAGTGCCATCAAACGACACAAAACACGGATATCTCCGAACACACTTAAAAACGATGAGGCAAATGAGAAAGTATCTGCAATGTATAGCGGTCGCCATGATGATGGCAGTAGCAGCAAATGCTCAGACGAAGGACATCACTCTGCACGGCAAGGTGGTGGAGAAGGAAACGAAGGAGGCTATCCTGCAGGCCACGGTGCAGTTGCTTTCGCTGCCCGACAGTACCTATGCCTCGGGCGTGGCAACACTGAGCGACGGTACATTCAGTCTGCCTAAGGTGGCTGCCGGCAATTATGTCCTCAAGATTTCATATATAGGATACCGTAACTACTATCGCGACATCAACCTGACGTCGGCACAGAAGAACGTCAATGCAGGTACGGTGTCGCTGGAACCCGATGCCATTGCCCTGAAGGAGGCAGTAGTCACGGCTGAGGCTCCACAGGTACAGGTCGTGGAAGATACCCTGGTCTTCAACTCGTCGGCATATCGCATCCCCGAAGGTGCAATGCTTGAGGAGCTGGTGAAGAAGCTGCCTGGCGCTGAGCTCGACGATGAAGGCAACATCACGATAAACGGCAAGGAGGTGAAGAAGATTATGGTGAACGGCGAGGAGTTCTTCGGTGGCGACATAAAGACTGGACTGAAGAACCTGCCGGTGACTATGGTAGAGAACCTGAAGACATACGACAAGAAGTCGGACCTTGCACGTGTGACGGGCATAGATGACGGTGAGGAGGAGACAGTTCTTGACCTCACGGTGAAGAAGAATATGAACCAAGGATGGTTTGGCAACGCTGATCTGGCCGCAGGAACTGAAGACCGCTACTCGGGACGCGTCATGCTGAACCGCTTTAAGGGTCAGACACAGATGTCGTTGATAGGCTCTGCAAACAACACAAACGACCAAGGCTTCTCAGGAGGCGGCTTTGGCGGTCCGTCGTTCCGCCGTAATGATGGACTGACAGCAACAAAGACTGTCGGCGTGAGCTTCGCAACAAAGACAAACAAGCTGGAGATTGGCGGTAGCGCACGATATAACTATCGCGGCAATGACGTCATAAGCACCGGCAATGTGGAGAACTTCCTGACGAGCGGCAATTCATATAGTAACTCAAACTCGACAGCCAAAAACAAGAGCTATAGCTTCAATGCCGACTTCCGACTTGAATGGAAGCCCGACACACTGACTAACATCATATTCCGTCCTAACGTCTCGTACACCAGGACAAACAATCTGTCGACATCGGCATCGGGAACGTTCAGCTCCGATCCGTATGAAGTGGTGGACAATCCTAACGACTATCTCGACCTGAGCATAGATGATGCTGTCGACCCGCTAATGTCGATAAGGAGGAACCTTGTGTCGACAGGCACGCAGACGAAGTCGAATTCGCTGTCTGCCAATGGTACCTTGCAGCTCAACCGCCGTCTGAACCAGATGGGAAGGAACATAACGTTCAGGGGACAGTTCAGATATGGCGACAACGACAATGACCAGTACACCGAGTCGCTGACGCGCTACTATCTGTTGCAGAGTGCATTTGGCGGTGACTCTACACTCGTAAGAAATCAGTACATAACTACACCTACGAAGTCGCATAGCATCTCCGGACAGCTGACGTATAGTGAGCCGATTGCAAAAGCAACCTATCTGCAGTTCAGCTATCAGCTGACCTACGGATACAACGAGAGCGACAAGCGCACCTATGATCTGCAGAGCTTCCCGTGGCAGTTGCGCGACCCATTGCCACAGGGCTATGAGGCTACTGTTGTGGATAGCCTTGGCAAGTATGCCGAATACAAGTACTTCAATCATGAGGCTACGGTGTCGCTGCGCATAGTGCGCGATAAGTACCAACTCAGTGCAGGACTCTCGCTGCAGCCGCAACACACCATCCTGTCGTATAAGAAGGGCGACTACATGATAGACACCACACGCAACGTGCTGAACTTTGCACCTAATGTGGACCTGCGACTGAAGTTCTCGAAGATCAGTCAACTGCGCTTCACCTATCGTGGACGCAGCTCTATGCCGAGCATGGAGAACATGTTGCCAATCGTTGACAACTCCAACCCAATGAATATCCGCGTGGGTAATCCGGGTTTGAAGCCGGCATTCACACACTCCATGAACATGTTCTTCAATACTTATAATGCCGACCGCCAGCAGAGCATCATGGCAAGTGCATTCTTCAATGCCACACAGAACAGCATCAGCAACAGTCGTGTATATAATGAGCTGACGGGTGGATGGACAACAACACCAAAGAACATCAATGGCAACTGGAACTTCAACGGTATGTTTGGATTCAACACTGCATTCAAGGACAAGCGCTTCACCATCAACACCATGTCGCAGTTCGGCTATCAGAACAATGTGGCTTATCTGACCGACTCGCAGACTAAGGTGGAACAGAAGAACACCACGACAAACATGACGCTGGGCGAACGTGTGAACGGAGCGTTCCGTAACAACTGGATTGAGTTCGGTCTTAATGGCTCAATAAACTACAGCATCGAGAAGGACAAGCTGACGAAGTCGAACAACCAAGAGCCTTACACCTTCTCCTATGGTGCCAACACTACAATCACATTGCCGTGGAGCATGAGCATATCGACGAACATCACCAATCAGGCACGCCGTGGTTATACGGACAACAGCATGAACCGTGACGAACTGGTATGGAATGCACAGATATCACAACCTTTCTTCAAGGGCGCAGCAACACTGAGCTTCGAGATGTACGACATCCTGAAGAAGCAGAGCAACATCACCCGCTCACTGACAGCCAATGGCCGTTCGGCATATCGCTACAATGGTATAAACAGCTACTGCATGGTGCACTTCATCTACCGACTTAACATCTTTGGTGGAAGCGGAGCACGTCGTGGTGGTGACCGACCTGGAGGAATGGATCGTCCGGATAATGGCGGAGGTATGCCTCCTGTAGGTGGTCCTGGTGGTGGAGGTCGTCCGCCTATGGGCGGCGGCGGTCCTGGCCGCATGAGATGACAAAGACTACTGACGGCGTCACTTCTTGCCAGTGAAGACGGAAATCCTTACATTTGTAATCGGGTTACAAATGTAAGGATTTGTCGTATGTACAGCTTGGGTCTTACTTTCAGCGACGTGGTGTCTTACTCCGTCAATGTGGTGTATCTGCTACTGGTGGTGAGCACAATCATCGTCATTGTGCTCGACAACCGTAACCCTGTTAAGACCATTGCTTGGGTGCTGGTGCTGATGTTCCTGCCGCTGGTGGGACTTATTGTCTACTTCTTCTTCGGACGTACGCGACGCAAGGAGAAGCTGATTGGACGGCGCACATACAGCAAACTGCAGAAGCTGCCTGTGGCTGAATATCTGTCGCAGGAGAAGATTGAACTGCCAGGTGAATATAACCGTCTGGCATGTCTGCTGGTCAATACCGACAGGGCATATCCGTTCTCGGGCAATGACGTGACGGTATATACCGACGGCTATGCATGGCTGCAGGCTCTGCTTCGGGAGATGGCACAGGCACGCGACCATATACATCTGGAGTCGTTCATCTTCAACGATGATGCCGTGGGACGCATAGTCAGCGACATGCTGATACAGAAGGTCGGCGAGGGAGTAGAGGTGCGCGTCATCTATGATGATGTGGGCTGCTGGAACGTCCATAATTCCTTCTTCGACCACATGAAGTCGAATGGCGTTGAGGTAGAGAGCTTCCTGAAGGTACGTTTCCCTCTGTTCACCGATAAAGTGAACTACCGCAACCATCGTAAGTCGGTTGTCATAGACGGTCGTGTGGGCTTCGTCGGTGGCATGAACATTGCCAATCGCTATGTCAAAGGAGTGGAGTGGGGCGTATGGCGCGACACGCAGATACGGATTGTCGGCAAGGCTGTGCATGGCTTGCAGACCGACTTCCTGCTCGACTGGTACTTCGTGCAGCAGTCATTATTGACATCGCCCAGGTTCTTCCCTAAGCTCGGTGAGTACGGTACATGCATCACGCAGATTGTCACCAGCACTCCTGTGTATCCCGGACAGGAGATTATGCAGGGGCTCATAAAGATCATAAGCACTGCGAGGAAGTATGTCTACATGCAGACTCCTTACTTCATGCCTACCGATACATTCCTCTCGGCGATGAAGATTGCCGCCATGTCGGGTGTCGACGTTAGACTGATGATACCCGAGAAGTCGGACTCGCGCATAACATCATTGGCTTCGGAGTCGTTCCTATCGGACGTGCTGGCATGTGGCGTTAAGGTCTATCTCTATCGCAAGGGATTCTTGCATTCCAAGCTGATGGTCTGCGACGATGAGTTGTGCTCCATAGGCTCTTCGAACATCGACTTCAGGAGTTTCGAACACGACTTCGAGATCAATGCGTTCAACTACGACAGGGACTTGGCTGTTAGGGTCAGGAACATCTTCCTGACAGACCAGCGTGACTCAATACAATTGAATATGAAGTCGTGGGGTAAGCGGTCTTGGCGTCGCAAGACTGCAGAGAGCGTTGTCCGACTTATTGCTCCTCTTCTTTAGTCTGCGTAGCCGCTTCGTTGCGGAAGATGGAGAAGTTCACACTGCCATAGCTGCGGTGCTGGTCGAAATGAGGCAGCGTGCTGAAGTCGTTGTGCTTGCCGTGTTCCATAACGAAGATGCCGTCGGGAGCGAGAACTCCGGAGTTCAGCACCAATGAAGGAATCTCTTCTATGTTGGTCAAGGTGTATGGCGGGTCTGCAAAGATGAGGTCGAACGGACGTCCTTTGTAGCGCTCCAGGAAGCGGAACACGTCGCCAAGTACGGCTGTGTGGTTGGTGACCTTCAGACTTTCGGTGACCTTCTTGATGAATGCAAAGTGGTCGCGGTCTTTCTCCACGCTCGTGACGTGTCCACAACCGCGCGACAGCATCTCTACACTAATGCTGCCTGTACCGGCAAACAGGTCGAGTGCGTTCTCCGTATCTTCGAAGTCGATGAGGTTTGCCAGCACATTGAAGATGTTCTCTTTGGCGAAGTCGGTCGTAGGACGTGCCTTGAAGGTACGTGGAATGTCGAACCTCCTGCCTTTGTATTTGCCACTCACAACTCTCATGACAGTGTAGCCTCCACATCGTTTTCTGTCGCATCCATGATGCAGACATTCTTAATGTACTTGCCTGCCTGCTCTTTCAGTGCCTTGCAGGCTTCGGCATTGCCGGTCAGCGTCAGCTCATCTTCTGTCTGACTGAACGACAGATGCTTCCACGACAGCAATATGTAGTAGAGTGAGTCGGACAGGCTCTTGTCTGCATAGGCATTTGCCGATAGCAGGCTGCCTCCTTCCGTTGCTACAAGTGTTATGGTGTGCTCGCCTATGTGGCAACACATGTGCCTTGACTGTCGGGTCTTGCCGGCAACCATCGCGTCCTTTATGATTGTTGAGACGTGGGCATTGAAACTGACATCATGATACTTGTCCTCAAGCAAGTTGTAGAGTGCACTGTCTATGCCGAACAGCACCACGACATTGCTATCGGGCAGAATGTTGTAACGCACGGTCTCGTTGTCACGTCGCGTCAGGTTGTGATAGTAGATGGCATCGGCCTGATCGTCCTCGAAGTAGTCGAGTGGCATCAGTGTGAACCGTGGACTGTCTATAGTCACATCGACATGACGGAAGCTGTTCTCCAGGCAAGGCATGTCTTTCAGTGCCTGCTTGAAGTTGGCAGTCATCGACAGCAGGTCGTTTGGCTTATATATATAATAAGGTGTGCCGTCGATAGAAAAATAAAATCCATCCGTTGAAAAACGGATGGATAATATATAAAGGTTGGATTTGCTGAAATCTATGGTCTCAAACATTCTGAGTTATGCTCTTGAACATTTGTTATGCCCAACCGGTCGTCAGCTTACTCCCAGTTGCCTGCGTTGTTGTTGGCAGTCTCAAGGCTACCGAACATCAGACCGCAATACTTGCCGAGCTGTGTCTGCTCGTCCTTCAGGTTGATAATCTCCTGCTTGTTGAGGTCGCCAAGGTAAACTTCATACGGAGTCTTTACCTCGAGCAGGCAGAACGGAGCACCCGACTTAGCTGTATCGTTGCGGATAGCCATCTCAAACTGCTTGCCGTTGCCGAAAGGTACGTATCTCAGAGAGTCTGCGTTGTAGCCGGTGCCAAACAGAGTATCAACGACAGCAACCCATGTTGTGTCACGCTTGAAGTTCTGCAGTCCGTTCTTCTCTACTTCTGAGTAGTTGCCACTCTTCTTTGCCTTGTTGATGATGGCCATAGCCTTAGCTTCGGTCAGACCATTCTCAAGCTGAGCATCGGTCAAGACGCCTTCCTTGTAGATTGATGCCAACTTACCGGTCTTGACGAAATTGATCAATGAGTCGAAGTTGTCGGTGTACTGGCGATCGTGAGTGTTGCTGTATTCAGCCTGTGCCTTACGGATGTCAATCAGACGAGCCTGAACTGCTTTGTCACGAATTGCTTTTTCTGCATCAAAGTTGATAGGCCCCATGATGCTGGCATAGCAGATATACACCAGAGCGACAACACATACGGCCAAGACGATGTTAAGTACTGTTTTCATGTTAGATATGTTTTTTAGTTATTTTCATTCGCGCCACAAAACTAAAAGAAATTAATCTAATTTTGTTCGTAAAGAATAACTTTTTCTTCATTTACGATGATTAATGACTATTTAGCGCAGCAAATTAAAGGAAATTTTCCCTACCGACCAACACAGGAACAGGAAAAAGTTATTAAAAGTTTGTCATACTTCCTTATGCGTCCGGAGAATGACTTGATCTACGTGCTTAAAGGCTATGCTGGAACGGGCAAGACTTCGCTGATGGCAGCTTTGGTGCGTGCTCTCGATGCTATGAAGATTAAGACTGTACTGCTGGCACCGACAGGCAGAGCGGCAAAGGTGTTTAGTGCCTACTCACATCATCCTGCGTTCACCATACATAAGAAGATTTACCGGCAGAAGTCGGTGGCGCAGGACAGTGTCTTCCAGCTGGCAGACAACCTGGCGAAGGATACTCTTTATATAGTCGATGAGGCTTCGATGATAAGCAATGCTCCTGCCTACGACAGTCCGTTCGGCTCAGGACGATTGCTCGATGACTTGGTGAAGTACGTCTACACAGGCGAACGTTGCCGTCTTCTTTTGCTTGGTGATACGGCACAGCTGCCGCCTGTAGGTGAGGAGTGTGGCGCTGCATTGTCGCGTGATGCACTTGAAGGCTATGGACTTGAGGTGATGGAAGATACATTGAAGACCGTTGTCAGACAGACGGAGACGTCGGGAATCCTATGGAATGCGACACGTCTACGTGAGATGATTGACCGTGATGAGTGCTTCACTTTGCCAAAGATGCGACTGTCAGGCTTCAGCGATATACAAGTTGTGCATGGTTCAGAACTCATTGAACGGCTGCAAGAGTGTTACGACCGCGACGGACAAGACCAGACCACGGTGGTATGTCGTTCGAACAAGCGGGCTAATATCTACAACAATGGCATACGTAACCAGATACTCTGGCGTGAAGAGGAACTCGAGAGTGGAGACATGCTCATGATGGCTAAGAACAATTACTTCTGGCTACAGGATCGGTCGAAGACAGACTTCATTGCCAATGGTGAGACAGCCATTGTACGTCGTGTCAATGGTGATGAGCAACTCTATGGCTTCCGCTTTGCCAATGTCACACTTTCGTTTCCCGACCATCAGGACGACGAGGTCGATGCTATG
Source organism: uncultured Bacteroidaceae bacterium (assembly GCA_964465765.1). Classification (GTDB taxonomy): domain Bacteria; phylum Bacteroidota; class Bacteroidia; order Bacteroidales; family Bacteroidaceae; genus Bacteroides. Next base: position 8,224 of record CAYXLA010000023.1, read on the forward strand.
ATACTGCTTGATACACTCCATAGTGAGTCGTCATCGCTGACACGCGATGAGAGCAACCGACTGTTTAATGGCGTGCTGGCAGACTATGCCCATCTGACCCGTAAGGCTGAGAGGATGAAGCAGCTCAAGTCTGACAAACACTATAATGCTCTTCAGGTGAAGTATGCCTATGCTGTTACCTGCCACAAGTCGCAAGGCGGACAATGGAAGAATGTATTTATTGACCAGGGCTACATGGCAGAAGAATACCTCACGCCCGACTTCTTCCATTGGCTCTACACAGCATTGACGCGTGCCACAGGAACGGTCTATCTTGTCAACTATCCCGAAGATAGGGTGGAGTAGCGGCATAATTCCTGCGGTGCAGTTGTGCATATCGCGCTTTTTCACTATCATTGCGCTTCGAACAAGCAATTTGAAACATAACAATTAAACGTATCAAACCATGAGACTTATAATCGAACCGGACTACATCTCTGTATCCAAGTGGGCGGCACGACATGTCGCTGAAGCCATAAACGCAGCAAAGCCTACAGCCGAAAAGCCTTTTGTACTTGGTTGTCCCACAGGTTCATCACCCCTGGGCATGTATAATGAACTCATCGAAATGAACAAACACGGCGAGGTGAGCTTCGAGAATGTGGTGACATTCAATATGGATGAGTATGTCGGTCTGCCCGAAGACCATCCCGAGAGTTACCATAGCTTTATGTGGAACAACTTCTTCAGCCATATTGATATACACCGTGAAAATGTGAACATCCTTAATGGCAATGCACCAGATGTTGCAGCTGAGTGCCGCCGCTTTGAGGAAAAGATTGCACAGTATGGCGGCATCGACCTGTTCATGGGTGGTGTTGGTCCCGACGGACATATCGCTTTCAATGAGCCAGGCTCATCACTTACCAGCCGCACCCGACAGAAGAGTCTGACCACCGATACCATTATAGCCAACTCACGCTTCTTCGGTGGCGACATATCTCTTGTGCCCAAGACGGCATTGACAGTAGGCGTCGGTACCGTGATGGATGCACGTCAGGTCATGGTTATAGTCAATGGCCACAACAAAGCACGTGCTTTGCAGGCTGCTGTTGAAGGACCTGTAACCCAGATGTGGACGGTCAGTGCGCTGCAGATGCATCCCAATGCCATCATTGTTGCCGATGATGCTGCTACCGACGAACTGAAGGTCGGCACCTATCGCTACTTCAAGGACATCGAGGCAGGCAACATCCTCTAATCGACTCCGATACATAAACTAATCGACTCCCATACATAGACGGTCAGGTTCATACATACAACCTGGCCGTTTCTGTTTCTTGCCTTCGCCATCCATTATAGTTGACTTCGTCGAGTCTTATAGTTGACTTCGCTATCCATTATAGTTGACTTCGCTATCCATTATAGTTGACTTCGTCGAGTCTTATAATTGACTTCGCCATCCATTATAGTTGACTTCGCCATCCATTATAGTTGCCTTCGCTATCCATTATAGTTGCCTTCGTCGGGTCTTATATTTGCGATGGCACTTTCTTATATAAGACTTTGCCATTTCTTATATAAGACTTTGTCGGGTCTTATATTTGACCCCGATTGGTCTCTCCTTATATATATAATAAGGTGTAGTCTGTTTGTCTCGCGACATAACAAGAAAATATGCGGTTAAGAATAAAAGTTTCAATTGAAACTTTGCTTAGGCAGATATTAATCCTACCTTTGCGCCGGAATAATCAAATAAAAAGGAAGTTTGGAACAAAAACGAAACAATCAGATTCGCACAATGAGAAAGAACAGAACACTGTGCTTGGCAGTAGCAATGCTTGCCGGCGCGACCTCCGCCTATGCAGGAGGCATCCTTACCAATACTAACCAGAACATTGCTTTCAACCGTATGATGAGCCGTGAGGCAAGTATCGGCATCGATGGCGTATATAGCAATCCTGCCGGAGTCGTCTTCATGGGCCTTGGCTCGCATCTGTCCATCAACTGGCAGTTGGCACTGCAGACACGTACAGTCCGCAACACATATCCACTCTTTACAAACAATGTGGAGGACCCGTCTACCGACCGTCGCTATGTGGGCAATGCTTGTGCACCGGTCATACCATCATTCCAGTATGCCTATAACACCGATCGTTGGTCACTCCAGCTTAGCTTTGCTGTCACTGGTGGTGGCGGCAAGTGTGAGTTCGACAACGGATTGGGATCGTTCGAGCATATTGTAGCAAACACTGCTATTGGCGTACAGCAGTTGGCTGCCGGCATTGACGGCGCAAGCCAGCAGCTGTCTCCGCTCGGCATTGCCAACCCTGGACTGTCCAACTACTTCGGTAATGCAGGCTACTCTTACGACAGCTATATGCGCGGACGCCAATATTACTTCGGTCTGCAGGCCGGAGCTGCCTACAAGGTCAACGACAATCTCGCTGTCTATGCTGGTGTTCGTGGAGTCTATGCCACATGCAACTACTACGGCTACGTGAAGAACATCTCCGTGGCGGGTGTACCTTTGTACCGAATGCTCGATACAACACGCAGCAACTCGGCAGATATCGAACTTAACTGCGACCAGAGCGGTATAGGCTTCACTCCTATCATTGCCGTGGACTACAAGACCGGTCGCTGGAACTTCAGTGCACGCTATGAGTTCAAGACACGTATGAGACTGAAGAGCAGTTCGGCAAACCTCGTGCCCAGCATTGGCAATCTGCCAAACACGTTGGCATTGGATTACAACGTCGCACTTCTCAATCCCGGTCTGGCACAGAATTACGCAGGATCGCCCTATCAGCAGACTGTGGTGTCCGCACAACAGGCATTGACAAGTACACTGACTGAGTTCGGAGCCAAGTTTGATGAGTCTCTCGAGGCTGCGACAGGCGAATATGCCGATGGCACAAAGGTGGCAAACGACATCCCTGCACTGCTTACACTCGGTGCTGGATATAGTCCTATCGACCGTCTGCGCATAAATGCCGGCTTCCACTATTTCTGGGACAAGCAGGCAACATCCTACGAACATCGCAACAAGAAGCTCAAGCGTGGCACCATTGAATGGAATGCCGGAGTGGAGTTTGACGCAACAAAGGCAGTCACAGTCAGCGCAGGATGGCAGAACACCAACTATGGACTGACCGACGAATATATGGACGACAAGTCCTTTGTCTCAGGTTCCAACTCAATTGGTTTCGGTGCTTGCATACATCTAAGCAAGAAGGTTGACCTCAACGCAGCTTACTTCGTGACGCTCTATGGGCACTACCAGACTTCGGAGACCGATGCACAGACATCGTTGGCATATACTGCCGACTACACCCGTACCAACAACGTCTTTGGTCTGGGACTTGACATAAACTTCTGACGTCCGCTTCCGGCGGTTTTTAAGGACGTACAGCCATGCATCTGTGGCTGTACGTCCACAGTT
>CAYXLA010000023.1:11747-19167 GCA_964465765.1 uncultured Bacteroidaceae bacterium
GTCTGCAGCATTTCAGACGAAAAATCTCTATCTTTGCACCGCCGGTCGGTAGACGACTGGTGTGACGTGTATTCCAGAACACCACGTAAAAAACAGGAATTATGAAAGAAAAGACCGTAGCCGTAGTGTCGGTGCCGTTCATGGTCATGAGCATACTGTTCTGTGTATGTCTCATCACGGCAAATCTGCTCGAGACCAAAGCCTTGAGCTTCTTCGGTGGGCTGTCCGTGACCGCCGGACTGATTGTGTTTCCCATCTCGTACATCATCAACGACTGCATCTGTGAGGTGTGGGGATTTCGTAAGACGCGCCTTGTGATATGGTGTGGCTTCGCCTGCAACTTCTTTGTCGTAGCCATGGGAATGCTTGCCGTGGTACTGCCAGCTGCTCCCTTTTGGGAAGGAGAAGAGCACTTCGACTTTGTCTTTGGCATGGCACCGCGTATAGCCATTGCCAGTCTGCTGGCATTCCTCACCGGCTCCTTCATGAATGCTTATGTCATGAGCCGCATGAAGGTTGCCGATAAGGGCAAACGCTTTGCACTAAGGGCGATACTGTCGACCGTCGCAGGTGAGACTGCCGACTCGCTGGTGTTCTTCCCTGCAGCCTTCGGAGGCGTGATAGCATGGCCGCAACTGTTGCAGATAATGCTGCTGCAGGTGGTCCTCAAGACCCTGTATGAGGTAATAGCATTGCCCCTCACCGTGCGTGTTGTCAGGGTGGTGAAGCGCATAGATGGCAGTGATGTCTACGACGATGGCTCTGTCTCCTACAATCCCATGAAGCTGAAAGACCTGTAACACTCCCGTGTCACGCGTTGTGCACTGCCTTTGATGGAATAGCGTAAGCCTTGCGACTTATTACGGCATAGGCTGTCAGCACGGCTATGCCAGTGATGGTCCACGACAGTGGATAGACGCACATCAGTACGGTGAAGTCGCCATCGTACCACTTCACTACGGTGTTTATCCACACTATTCGCAGCAGACATGTACCGAAGATGGTGAATATGGTTGGCGTCAGCGAATAGCCCAGTCCACGCAGTGCACCGCCGCTTATCTCATAGCTGCTGGCTATGTATTGCCACATCAGCACCACGTGCATACGTGTTCGGGCGAAGTACAGCACGTCGGGGTCGGTGGTAAACAGGCTTGCGAAGAAGTTGCTGTAACATGCCAGGAAAACGTTCAGTACGCCGCATGATATCACGCTGAACAACATGCAGAGCTGGAAGACGCGTTTGCAGCGGTCGATGTTGCCGGCTCCGTAGTTCTGGCTTGTGAATGCAATGGTGGTCTGAACACATGCACTGATGGCATAGTCGCAATAGTATTCGTAGTTGAGTGCGGCAGCCGAGCCGGCGACAGCATTCGATCCCAGTGCGTTGATTGCCGACTGTATGAAGACATTCGATAGCGAGAAGATCATGCCCTGAAGTCCTGTGGGCACGCCAATGCGTAGTATCTTGCTCAGCTCCTGACGGTCCACCTTCATGTGATGCAAGTCTATGCGTATGGGGTCTGCTTCGTTCACCAACAGACGTACCACGATGGCGGCATTGACAATGTTTGCCACGACGGTGGCAATGGCAACGCCCGCAACACCCATATCAAACACTGTCACCAGTATAACGTCGAGTATGGCGTTGACTACGCCTGCCACTATGAGCGAATAGAATGGACGGCGCGTGTCACCAACGCTCTTCAGCACGGCAGCTCCGAAGTTATATGCCATGATGAACGGTACGCCGGTGAAGTAGATGCGTAGGTAGAGCGATGCCTGCCTGATGACGTTCTCGGGTGTATCGAGCAGACGCAGTATGGGTTCTGCTGCCACCAGTCCGAGAATCAATAGGAATATGCCACTGACACAGGCAATAACGCCGGCTGTTCCTACTGCCTTGCGCACCGCATTGCTGTCGCCCTGTCCGATGTGTTGTGCCACGACGACGTTCACACCCACGGCAATGCCTACAAACAGGTTTATCATCAGGCTGATGACAGAGCCGTTGCTGCCCACAGCAGCCAAGTCTTCGCTCGTTGAGAACTGACCGATGACAGCAATATCTACTGCATTGAATGACTGCTGCAGTAGTCCGCTGGCGAAGAGTGGCAGGGCAAAGGCGAGTATGTTCTTTGCCAGTCCGCCATGCAGCATGTCTATTCGCGAAGTCTTGTCTTGTCGTCTCATTGGTCTGCGGCGTGCAGCCTCGTCATCACATTACGGCGCAGATGCTCTTTGTAGAATATCAGTTCGTACAAGTGCAGGTTGCCGTGTGGAAAGAACCACTCAAGCTCTGGGCGGAAGTACTGTTCCATGTTGCGTCCGCCGGCTTGGAGGTAATGGTATGTAGTGTCTACGTGTATCCAGACGCTGTCGTTGACCATTGCAGTGTCTGTCCCCGTCTGCCAGCTCACGGGATTGATACAGATGCGGCTACCGCCCTCGGCAGCTCCCAGACGTGCTTCTGCACTCTCTGATGTGTTGTAGCAGATGGTCACATGTTGGTCTGTTGCTCCTGTGGCAGGACGTATGTTGGAGCTCTTGAGGTCTTCGTCGGTGACGTTATAGCCGCAGACGTATGCTGCTACGAACCTCTGCATCTGCTCTGGCGTCAGACGTTTCACCAGCTCTATAGTGATCTTCGCACCTTGGCTGAAGCCAGCGATGAAGAATCGGCGCCCGTTGTTAAGGTGCTCCATGTAGTAGTCGAACGCATCCTCAACATCACCCATGGCTATTGCCAGACGTCGTGCCATGACGCTGTCGGGTGCTCCCCAGCTCTCCATACTTATCTGCCGGTAGTAGGGTGAATAGAAGTTGCAGGAGTCGCCGAAGATGCTGTCGGCAAGCTCGAGCGATGGCTTCATGCGCAGACGCAGTTCGTCGTTATAGATCTCAGCAAGGTGCATCGTGCGTCCAAGGCTGTCGGTATAGTCGAGTATGCATGTCGGCAGTATGTAGAAGACGTCGGCATCTGTGCCGGTGGAGTCTCCATGACAGGTGGCATACCATGTGTCGGCACGGCTGTAGTCGGGTGCGGCAGGCACTATGTCGGCTGTTGTGGTGCCGTCGTCAGCTTTCGTGCCAGTGCTACATGACGTGAAAAGCACAATGGCTGCCATTGCAGCCACTGACGTTAGTGTGAACCAAACATTCTTTTTCATGGCCGCAAAGTTAGACATTTCCCTCCGATATGAGTATGTTTGCGCGTGCAAACACTTTGCACAACATATACATAGGAGAGACAATAATGTTGAAGGAAGGCATAAAAGGGACGTCGGAAGTACGCGTCACCGCCGACAATACGGCTGCTGCTATGGGCAGTGGCGAGCTGAATGTGTTTGCCACACCGGCAATGATAGCTTTGATTGAGAAGACAGCATGGCAGAGTGTGGCTCCGCATCTTGAGGAAGGGGAGGGCACAGTAGGCATACGGCTGGAGATTGACCATCTGGCACCGACACCTGTAGGTGCTACGGTGCGTTGTGAGACCGAACTAACCGAGGTTGACGGACGTCGACTGGTGTTCACGGCAGAGGTCTACGATGAGTGCGGCCTTGTGGGTAAGGGCACGCATCAGCGTTTCATCGTGAAGAACGGTAAGTTCCAGCAGAAGGCAGACGCCCGACGCAGCGACGTTTAGTCGCCTGTGCTGTTGCGGCTGAGAATGTCGCACAGCACCAGAGCTGCCAGACGAAAGCCGAAGATTGCTGTTATGTGAGCCACGGTCCCATTGACGTGGGGCTTCGGTGTGCTTTGTCCGTCGGCGGGAAGCTGTGTGTCGGATGATTGTTCCATACTTTTGTTGCGCAGCAGTTCATCGCTGAACACGCACTTGAACTTGCGTCGTGGAAATGTGCCACCCTTCTTGAACCGGCGCCGCAGTGCAGCTGCCAGCGGGTCGCCTTTCACCTTCCAGAACTCGGCAACCTGTATGTGCGACGGGTCGAGCTTAAGTGCAGCACCCATCGAAGAGAACAGCCGTGCCTCCGACTGGCATGCATTGAGAATCAGCAGAGCCTTGTCCTTGAGGCTGTCGATGGCATCTATCACATAGTCATATTTGTTGAAGTCGAACTGCGGAGCAGTGTCTTCGCAGTAGACCATCTGTAGTGCCGTGATGTCGGCATGTGGGTTGATGGCGAGCAGACGTCTTCGGAGTACGTCGACCTTAACCTGTCCGACGGTCTCTGTCGTTGCCATCAGCTGCCGGTTGACGTTTGTTATGCAGACGCAGTCGGAGTCGACGATGGTGAGATGTCCTATGCCCGAACGGATGAGGCTCTCTGCGCACCAGCTGCCAACGCCACCTACGCCGACGATGATTACACGTTTTGAGGAGATGCTCTCCATGGCATCGGTGCCAAGAAGCAACTCCTCACGGTCGAAGATACCTGTCTCTGAAGCCATCTTGTTGTGTGGTAGGGTGCGGTGTGGCGGACTATCTGTGTCCGTCTTCTCGTGGACCGCCGTGACGCATGCCTCTCACCAGCTCGCGGCGGAACTTCATCTCTGCCTGCTTCACCTTATATATCTTCTTAGATGAAAGCACATTGCGGAACTTCGAGATGTAGCTCTTCTCGAGTCTGTCGGCTGCCATCGAGTACTCAACGAAACTGTCAAGTATTTCGGTGTATGTCTCTTCGGATGTGCTTGTGTCTTCGCCTCGGCGGAACAGGTCCCATGCCTGGTCGTTGATGCTTCGCTTCTGCTCCTGATATTCGAAGTACAGAGGGAAGAACTTGTCTGCCTCGGCATCCGTGAGCTCTGCTTCGCGCTTCAGGTATTCCTGCTGTCGCGTCATGAACTCATCGTGTCCTCCTCTGCGATTCTGTGCGTTCAGCGTCAGAGGCAGGACTGTGAGCATTGTTATGAGTATAATTAAAATCTTTCTCATGGTCTTTTATATGGGGATTAGCTGTTGTGTCGTCTGTCTTATTCGTCTGCATCGGCAAGATACAGATATAGTGAGTAGTCGTCCATCATAGTGTCGTTCATGACATTGTTGATGACCTCTGTCTCATACTTCGCTTCCTGCTCGGCGATATACTCTGGGTCGTGCATCTTCTGATAGTTCAGCACCTTTATGATCAACGCTGCGCCCACGAAGATTGCTGCCAGATAGAGGTATGGCCTTATCTTATCCTTCATGGTCACTGTCTCCGGGTCTTTTGGCATCTCCTTTTCAGGTAAATGCTCCATGACGTCCGAAGTCAGGTTCTCGAAGTATCCGTCGGGTATGCTGAACGGATTCTCTTTACCAATCTTTTGAAACAATTCCTCTTCTTTCATAGTCGTCGCCCTCCTGTCCTTTTGACTATCATTCGTTGCTTGGGTTTAATCGTTGTCTTCAAAAAACTTCTTTATCTTCTTCACTGCGTGGTGGTAGTCCGCTTTCAGAGCGCCTACCGATGTGCCGAGAAACAACGACATATCGGTGAACGTCATATCCTCATAGTAGCGGAAGTTGAACACCATGCGCTGCTTCGGCGGCAGTGAAGCCAATGCCTTCTGCAACAGGAGCTGCACCCTGTCGCCATTGAAGTAAGGGTCACTCTCAAGTGTGTTCATCACGGTCTCGCCTTCATCGTCGAGAGATACCGTCTTCCCTGCATTGCGCTTGTTCAGGAAGTTCAGACATTGGTTCATCGCTATGCGGTAGAGCCATGTCGCGAGGCTCGATTCACCGCGGAAGTAGTCTATGTTCTTCCATGCGGCAATCAGCGTCTCCTGAAGCAGATCGTTGGCATCATCATGGCTGAACACCATCCTGCGTATCTGCCAGTATAGTTGTGGACTGAACTGCTGAACAATCTTCTCGAACGCACTGCGGTGTGTCGTTGGATGTTTCAGCTGTTCAAGTATGTTTTCCTCGTCAAACTTGGAGTTCATCGTTCACCTTGTTATATCTGTTGGACATCCTTCTTGGCTGGAAGGTTTAATCTCTATCCGCATATTTTCGTGTGCCAGTACCACGTTGGGGAACACTGTCTTCGCTTCCTCCTGCAGCACTGTCTCGTCGTCGTACCGGGCGGAGAAATGACCAATGACGAGCTTTCCTACACCTGCAGCACGTGCAATCCCTGCAGCCTGTACGGCGGTAGTATGGAAGCGCTCCTTGGCTTTCGCTGCATCGGCATCGGCATATGTCGCTTCATGAAACAGCAAATCCACACCGACTATCTGCTCTGCTATGTCGGGCGTGCATACCGTATCCGAGCAGTAGGCATAGCTTCTCGGTGGGTCGGCAGGCACTGTCAGTCTCTCGTTGGCAATGATGTCGCCGTCGTCGGTCACGAAGTCTTCGCCGTCCTTTATCCTGTTTATCATCGCCAGAGGTATGTTGTATGCGTCGATCATGTCGCGTAGTATGTGCCTCTGCCCGGGTTTCTCGCGGAACAGGAATCCACAACACGGAATGCGATGCTGCAAAGGAATGGTGGTGACGCTGACAGAACGGTCCTCGAAGATCATTGTCGGTTCCTTGTCGTCGAACTCATGAAACAGCACCTGATAGGTCATTTTAGGGTTGAAGTACTGCAACATTGGGGCGATGATGCTCTCGAAGCCTCGCGGACAGTGTATGTGCAACTCGGCGGTACGTCCCAGCAGATTCAGCGTCGACACCAGTCCTGGCAGTCCGAAGCAGTGGTCGCCATGCAGGTGTGAGATGAATATGCGGTTCAGTCGTGTGAACTTCAGGTGCGAACGGCAGAACTGTATCTGCGCCCCCTCACCACAGTCGATCATGTAGAGCTTGTCGCGTACGTTCACCACCTGCGATGTAGGGAAATGGCGTGTGGTAGGCTTTGCCGACCCGCATCCCAATATGTTCAGTTCGAATTTCTCCATCAGCCTGTTGCACTGCGGCAGCTCTGTGTGGCAGAAGTGCCGTTTACTGTGCAAAGGAACGCAAATTCTCTCAGACGACCAAGCACCTCTTTTCGTGTTTCTGCAGGTGCTGCTCCCCGTGCCTGTCTGCAGGTGCTTGAGCGGCGTCTTGCCGCCTCTGCATCACGGCGTATGGGTGTCGGATACCGTAGGATATGGAGCTTGTTTCGCCCATAGATAACCGCATGCGTCTGGCATGACGAATGAAGTTGTATACGATATTAGCCGCAAAGCTCTGAGAGACTGATAGATATTGGTCGAGAAGTTAACCAAAGTCCTCTCACATCGTTCGATGTGAGCATTCACAACGTTCGATGTGAGCGCTCACAACGTTCGATGTGAACGTTCACAACGTTCGATGTGAGACGACTTCATGCAACCTCTCACACGACTTAAGTTAACTGCTCGCATGACAAGAGATACATTACATTGGAGAAGAAGGTCAGTAGAAAAAAGTGGGGATATTTCCATGTCCTATATGTATGTACCTCTTCGAGGCACGACGGGGTGTGCGCTTTAGCCCCAG
>CAYXLA010000024.1:0-18733 GCA_964465765.1 uncultured Bacteroidaceae bacterium
TGGGGATATGGCCCTGACGATTCTCATGTCCGGTAGCACGTGTACACCTACGAGGGTACACCGCGCACTCCGCTTTTCCAGTCTGCGCTGCGCTTAGGCCGGGCTTACCATTAGTGTACCTTCGAGGCACCACGTCCTATCAATACCTGTCACATAACACACATCACGTTCGACATAACACATAACCCGTTACACATGCATGTGCCTCTTCAGGACTAGCGCGCGACGCACATACATAGCACTCTGCAGGCGCACAGATGCTATGCAACTGCCATTGCAAACAAAAATCCGCGCCGATGCATGTTTGTATTGCAAGAAAGCCGTACCTTTAGGGACACAAGACAAGAACGATTATACTAATCCATTCATAGATTATCACCTTTTATCAACAATAAGACTTATGCAACAGGCAACAACGTCAGACCAGTCAAATCAAGCCAGTAACAACTGATTTCCCCGCGTCATCCGCGTCAAAAATATCTGCTTACAGGCAAGGGGCAAGAGCTGTATCATCAAGCACATGAGCACTAAGGAAAACTGATAACATACAGGCCAAACATAAGGTCCTAAAAGTTTGCCATTACAGGCTCACCTGATTTAATCAACGTATACGATAATATGGATGAGGAAACGATCAAAGACCACAGTCAATTGGCAGAGCTTTTCAAGTCTGTGGCAGAGAATCAAAAAGCATGCCTGAAGCATAGCAAAACCATGTTGGCAGGCTTCAAGGCGCTCGGCGAACAAGACATCAGATACATGGATGTCTACATGAACGAGCTGTGGGACTTCATGGAAGCTGGCGACGAAACGGAGACGCTCTATAGAGGCTATCTGGACTATATCTCCAGCTTCAATCAACCAGAAGGCAGTAAGCGTCTGAAAGACCTGGAAGAACACCTTGGATATTGGACACCGGTGGCTATTGCTGCTGCATTTGTGGCGAGGGAGCTACACAGTGGACAGAAGGATAAGGGCGGCAATGACTATTTCACCTCACATCTGTTTGCCGTAGGCAGCCGTGGGTACGATTGGAAAGAGCAGACTGTCGGATTCCTGCACGATGCGGCAGAAGACACACCAAATAGTGAGGCTCAAGTGATAGATGCAGTACGCACGAAGCTTGAGGCCATGGCAAATGGCGATTCCGATGAATGGTTAGACGAGTTTGACATCATGCCCTACCCCAATGGGACCGTTTATTTTCCTTCAGACGAAGATTGGAATGAAGTAATGGCTGCACTCCATACCCTGAACCACCATCATACAGACAATCGGGCAGCTTATATCGAACAGATAAAGCAGAACAATCTCGCACTCCGAGTCAAGCTCAATGATTTGAGAAGCAATATGGATATCAGCAGGATACCACAGCCAACCGACAAAGACCTACAACGCCTTGAAAGATACAAGGCAGAATATGCCGAACTAATGGATGCCTTCGACGAGACGATAAATGCAGAAAAAGAGAAGGACGCATAAGGAGGTTCCAAGTTCTGCGTACCACTTACATGCTCAATGTATTAGTGTGTGCACTTCTCTGATGGTGCGGGGAACAGATTTATTTGATAACTTTGCACGCGAAGATGCAACGCGCAATCAACATCATATCATCGTTTGTCACAGCACTGTTGCTGACGCTGTGCACAGCTGCAGCACAGGACGTGCAGCCACTACCCAAGTATGAGGTAAGAGCGGCGTGGGTGACAACCATCTATGGTCTGGACTGGCCAAAGGCAAAAGCCACATCGGAAGAGGGCATACGCCGGCAGAAGGAGGAACTGCTCGACATCCTCGACCGGCTGAAGGCTGCTAACTTCAACACCGTACTGCTACAGACACGTATGCGTGGCGACGTGGTCTATCCATCTGACATAGAGACATACAACGAGATTCTGACAGGACGCGAAGGGCAGAACCCAGGCTACGACCCACTGGCTTTCGCCATTGAGGAGTGCCATAAGAGAGGGATGGAGTGCCATGCTTGGATGGTGTCGATACCACTAGGCACACGCAAGCACATCAGCTCTATGGGCAGCAAGTCTGTAGTGAAGAAGCATCCGGACATCTGCCTGACATACCGCAACGAACACTATCTGAACCCAGGCAACCCGAAGACCAAGGAATACTTGATGGAACTGACGCGTGAGGTCATTACGAAGTATGACGTCGACGGCGTACACTTCGACTACCTGCGTTATCCTGAACGTGCCAACAACTTCCCTGACCGTGCGGAGTTTCGCAAGTATGGTGGCGGCAAGAGTCTCGACGACTGGCGACGCGACAACATCACGCAGATTGTGCGCTATATATATAATGGAGTGAAGGCACTGAAGCCATGGGTCAAGGTGAGCACATCGCCCGTGGGCAAGCTGAGAGACACATCAAGATACACCAGCCAGAACTGGAACGCATATAGCGTAGTGAAGCAGGAGGTAGACCGTTGGCTCGAAGAGGGCATACAGGACCAGATATACCCGATGATGTACTTCCGCGACGACGCATTCTATCCATTCGTACTCGACTGGCACGAGGAGAGCCATGGGCGACAGGTCGTACCCGGACTGGGCATCTACTTCCTTGACCCTAAGGAGGGCAACTGGAAGACGAGCGACATCTACAGACAGATACACTTCCTGCGTCGTCACGGTCTGAGCGGACAGGCCTACTACCGCACACAATACCTGACAGACAACACGCAGGAGGTATATGACATGTTGCAGGAAGACCTGTATACGGCACCGGCATTGGTACCGCCAATGACATGGATAGACAGCATAGCACCCACAGCACCTACAAGGCTGACCGTAGACAGACAACCTAACGGATACACCAAGCTGAGCTGGCAGGCATCGACAGACAACAACAGCCAGGCACCCGAGCCGCTATATAACATCTATGCATCGGACACATATCCCGTCGACACGTCAGACGCACGATGCCTCGTAGCACAACGCGTCAGAGGTACCAGCTACACACACATCAGGATAGTGCCAGGAGATGACAAGAAGTTCTTTGCCGTGACAGCCATAGACCGCTTTGGCAACGAGAGCGATGCCACAAGCACGGCACCGACAGAATAACACACGATTAAATCTACAGAAGCTGCCGTTCAGCGGAAGGATACGCTGTGTGTCTCACGCACGTCGTCGTAGTTGAGAAAGCTGACGTTGACATTGAGAGGCTTATCCGCAGAGCGGAGATAGTTCTCCACGGAGAGTGACATGTAGGCACGCGAGATGTATGCCTCAGGATCGTTGTAGGCGTTGTGATAGATGGACAGGTAGACGTTGTCGCCATCGGCAGAATGGCGGACAGAATCCTCCAAGAACAGCAGCTTATGCCTGTCACCGGCATTCTTCACCTCGAGAACAATGTTGAGATATTTTAGTCCGCCCCACATGCTCTGCAAGGAGACGGGTGACGTTGATGCGCTATCGGCATACGCCGAGGCAGATACAGGCGCATGAGATAACGTCAGTGACGGCGAATAGATGCGCACACCACCATCAATCTGTTCGTAGTAGCCCACGACGCGAAGCGTGGTGTCGGGTGAAGACGTGAAGCCAGACGTGTTATCAGCCACGATATGGGTCTGTCCGTCATCGGTCTCAATGGTCTCAGGACTGCCTGTGCGGTCGGTGTGCAAGGTATAGAACGCCTTCTCTACCGAAGGATAGTGATAGTCGTCGTCACTGCACGATGCTGCCAGTGCAAGGACAAACAGGAGGGACACTATGTGGCGCAGGCGGTTCATCGATGCAGAATCGGTTACTCCAACGTGGCGAGATAGTTCTTCAGCGGATTGGCATACATCAGCAACAGCTTCTGACGTAGGAAGCTCTCGTCGCGGTTGGGCAGGTCGATCTTGGCGAGCTGTCCGTCGACATAATCAAGGAAATGCTTCTCCTCATCGGCTGTGTAGTTGCTACCGGCAAAGCCGCGTGTGCCCTCGAGCTGGTCGTAGGCAACGTAGTTGTTGGGATAGAGCTCGTAGTTGGAGTGTATGCCACGGTCGATTATAGCCGAGACGCTCGAGAACAGTTCCTGCTTGGACATTGCAGGGTCGAGCTGCTGCAGCTGACTGTTGATGCACGGAGCCATGCGGAATGCCACACGTCCCTTGAAGCCAAACATGCCTGTCTCCATGTTCTTCAGGTCGTCGGCAGTGGTCTTCTTGTAGTCGTCGTTGTCGCGCTTGAGCTGGAACTCACGAGCCTTGAGATAGTCGCACGGGTCGTACTCGTAGGAGATGGACAGCGGTACGATGTTCATCTCCATGAGGCTCTCGAGCACACCGCCGTCGCCACCCATCGCCATCATCTTCAGCACGCTGTCCTGCGTGTGGTCGTTTGAGTCCTTGGCACGTCCCTCACGCTGTGCTATCCAGATAGACTGTTTCTTGTCGCGTATGGTATAGTGCATGTAGCGTGACATGCGTCGCGATGACTCCAGCATCTGGCGCATGGTAAGCGCACGTTGCACTATGAATGACTTGTTGATGCGTACCAGCTTCTTTATCCAAGGATAGATGAGCAGGTTGTCGCCGATGGCTATCTCTACGGAGTCGAGTCCGCTGTCGAAGAGCAGCAGCGAGAGGAAGCCAGAGTCGAGGATTATGTCGCGATGGTTCGACATATAGGTGTACGCCATCGAGCGGTCCTCAATGCGAGACAGATCGATGCTGAGCGATGCTGTGGTGCTTGCTTCCAGCTTCTTGAGGAAGCGGTAGCAGAAGGCACGCTGAAACTCCTGCTTGGTCTTGCAGGTACGCATGCGTTCGGCAATGACCTCGAAAGGCACTCCGGGCATCACGGAGCCCACCACACTGCGGAAGGCAGGGTCGGCGATAAGCTCTTCGTAGATCTGCGGCAGCTCCTCGTCAAGGTACGGTCGTATCTCGTCAAATTCTGTTGTCGTCATGTCCGGTCACGTTAAAATTTATCTTCTATGATGTCTGTCATCACATCCTTTATGTCGAGACCAGCAGCCCTAACCTGCTGTGGTATGAAGCTGGTGGCGGTCATTCCTGGTGTCGTGTTGACCTCAAGAAGGTTTATCTTGTCGCCTGCGGTGATGATGTAGTCCACACGTATTATGCCCGAAGCACCCAATATGTCGTAGATAGCTTGCGTCACTGCCTGCACACGGTCGCGCAAGCTGTCGTCGATCTCAGCAGGCGTAATCTCGTCGACACGTCCATTGTACTTGGCATCGTAGTCGAAGAACTCGTCGTGCGTGCGCACCTCTGTTATGGGGAATGCCACCGACTTGGTCTTTGTCTTGTAGCATCCGCAGGTTATTTCCTTGCCGTCGAGGAAGCTCTCTATGACCACCTCGGGTGCCTCGCCGAAGGCTTTCTCTATGGCAGGAAGCAGCTGCTTGTTCTCCTTTACCTTGGTGACGCCGAAGCTGGAGCCGCCAAGATTGGGCTTGACAAAGCACGGCAGTCCCACTGCAGAGCGTATGGCTTCTTCATCGATGGGCTGTCCCTTGCGCAGCAATACGGAGTCTGCCACGGGTATGCCAAAGCCTTTGAGATACTGGTTGCATACGAACTTGTCGTAGGTGACGGCTGCAGCAAGCACGCCACAGCATGAGTACGGAATGTGCAGCATGTCGAGGTAGCCCTGCAACTGTCCGTTCTCGCCCGGACCTCCATGTATGGTGATGTAGGCAAAGTCGAACACATGCTTCGTGCCGTCGGCAGTGAAGCTGAAGTCATTGCGGTCTATCGGCGCCGTAGTGCCGTCGGACAGGCGGACATGCCAGTCCAGTCCGTGAATGACAACGATATACAGGTCGTACCTGTCTTTGTCGATGAAGGAATACAGTCCCTCTGCACTGCGCAGGGAGACATGATACTCGGAGGTGTAACCTCCTGCTACTATAGCAATCGTACGTTTCATTGCAAGTCTCTGTTTATTACGTAATTCCGCCATTTGTCCAACAATGCCGCCATGTCATCGGGCAGTTCGGAGGCGAAGAACATGTCTTCGCCTGTCACAGGATGCTTGAATCCCAATGTCTTGGCATGCAGTGCCTGGCGTGGGCAGATCTTGAAGCAGTTGTCAATGAACTGCTTGTATCTTGAAAATGTTGTACCTCTCAGAATCTCATGGCCACCATACCTCTCGTCGTTGAAGAGGATGTGGCCGATATGCTTCATGTGCACGCGTATCTGATGCGTGCGGCCGGTCTCAAGGACGCATTCCACCAGCGTGACATAGCCAAAGCGCTCGAGCACACGATAGTGGGTCACGGCGTGCTTGCCCATTCCGTCGGGCACGACAGTCATCTGCAGGCGGTCCTTGGGGTTGCGTGCTATGTCGCCCTCAACGGTTCCTGTGTCGGTGTCGAAGTTTCCCCAGACCAAGGCATTATATGCTCGCTTAGTGGTCTTGTCGAGAAACTGCCGGCCGAGTCCGGTCTTGGCTTCGGGAGTCTTGGCAATGACCAGCAGGCCCGAAGTATCTTTGTCGATGCGGTGTACCAGTCCCACGCGTGGGTCATTGGCATTATAGCACGGCGTGTTCCTGAGATGCCAGGCAATGCCATTGACGAGTGTGCCGTCGTAATTGCCATGACCTGGATGCACCACCATGCCTGCAGGCTTGTTTACGACCATCAAGTAGTCGTCCTCGTAGACTATGTCGAGCGGCAGGTCCTGCGGCACCACCTCGTTGTCGTACTTGGGACGGTCGAGCATGACGGTCACGATGTCGAACGGCTTGACCTTATAGCTGCTCTTCACAGCATTGCCGTTGACGCGGATGTAGCCTGCGTCGGCTGCTTTCTGTATGCGGTTGCGTGAGGCGTTAGGAATCTTGTCGAAGAGATATTTGTCTACGCGAATCATCTCTTGCCCACGATCCGCCTGTGTACTGAAGTGCTCGTACAGACGAGTGCCGGCGGCATCGCTAACGATATCGTCCAGATCGTCGATATCTTCCGTATCGTATCCTATGACCTCTTCAGCTTCCATCACTCGAAATCCAGCGTCAACACACTCACGTTATGCACTAAAACCAACTGTCGTCATCGTCCTGCGTCTTGGTTGTCTGGCGTTGTGCGCCATCGGGAGCGGCAAGATGCAGCGAGTCACCTCCAAGACTGTCGGTCTGGAAGTCATCGCCAGCACCGACCATAAGCTGCAGCGTAGCCCCTTCGGGCACCTTCTCGCCCGACATGAGCAGACGACCATTGTACTTCACGCCATATACCCAATCCTTCTCGCCTTCGACATGTTGTATACTATCGAGTCGGAAGCCGGCAGCCATGAGGCGTGCCTCAGCCTGACGAAGCGAACTGTTGTCGGCGACATCGGGTATGTCTTGAAGCGGCACACTAAGTGTGTTCACCGTCAAGTAGACTATCCTACCCTTCTTGACCATCTGTCCGGCAGAAGGATTGCAGTCGAGCACCGCACCGGCGGGTTCTGTCTTTATGTAGTTGGAGTCTGCGACCTCGCACTCCAGATTAAGGCTGAGGAAGACGGAGCGTGCTTCGTCCAGTGTCTTGCCGACAACGTTGGGCACCTCAACGGCTTCGCCGTGATGGGTATAGCCGTCCACCCACTTCATCGTAATAACGATTAAAGCGAATGCTACCACCACCATTAGCAGAATGTTAGCCAAGAGCAACCGCCAACCGCGGAAATAGGGCTTTATATCTTGCACCATAGTTACACCAATTTGGGCGTAAAGATACAACTTTCCGTTATAGGCACCGGCTTATCCGCAATCTTTTTTGACGCACACAGTCTATTGGGATGCGTGGCTGAGAGCAGTACATCGGGTTAGTACGTGCAGTAGGCTCGGGCGGAGAGAATAATAGTGTTGGACTGAGAAGTTATATGTGTTGGACTGAGAAGCCATATGTGTTGGACTGAGAAGTTATATGTGTTGGACTGAGAAGCCATATGTGCTGGGCTGAGAGGTTATATGAGTTGCTCATACCAAGCCTTGGTATGAATATTTCAAAGCTTGGTACGAATATTGCAAGGCTTGGTATGATAATTGCAAGCCTTGGTATGAGGATATCAGATATCTCCTCAAGGGAAGTTAAGCGTTTGCTAACGCATTGGAGAACATACAAATATAGCTCAGCAAAGGGCTCTTTGCAAGCGTTTCGACTATAATGTTTCGTCTTTAGAGCATTACCCGCTTGACCCTCTATATCCCTACTCTGCCGACTTGTGGCTATACGTCCATGGGACATGTGCATTGTGAGTATGCGTTAGCACCTTCGTAGAGGTACAGGCACTACGAAAAACAAATCCGGCGCTGCAAGTTGCTTGCAACGCCGGATTATGTTTCACTTTATGTGGCAGTCGGCCAGACGGGATTGTCTATGCGTTACTGCTTATTGCTCGTTGGTTTCATCGCTGGTGTCGTAGTCGAGCACGGAGTGCTTGTTGGCTACCACACGGTCGTATTCTTCCTTCGAGCCTACGATGATCTTCTCATACTCACGCAGTCCGGTACCAGCAGGAATCAGGTGTCCGCAGATGACGTTCTCCTTCATTCCTTCCAGATAATCGCTCTTGCCACAGATAGCAGCTTCGTTGAGCACCTTCGTTGTTTCCTGGAATGATGCTGCTGACATGAAGCTCTTGGTCTGCAGAGCGGCACGTGTGATACCCTGAAGTATCTGTGTCGAAGTAGCAGGAACGGCATCTCTAACCTGAACAAGCTTGAGGTCGCGGCGCTTCAGCATACTGTTCTCATCGCGCAACTTGCGAGCGGTGACTATCTGTCCTGCCTGCAGTGTCTGCGAATCACCAGCATCGGTAACTACCTTCTTACCCCAGATGCGATCGTTCTCATCCTGGAAGTCGAGCTTATCTACCACCTGCTGCTCAAGGAAGCGAGTGTCACCAGGTTCGTTAATCTGAACCTTGCGCATCATCTGACGTACGATAATCTCAAAGTGCTTATCGTTGATCTTCACACCCTGAAGTCTGTAGACATCCTGCACCTCGTTGACGATGTATTCCTGCACAGCCGTGGGACCCTTGATGGCAAGAATGTCGGACGGAGTAATCTCACCGTCGGAGAGCGGAGTACCGGCACGTACGTAGTCGTTCTCCTGAACCAGGATCTGCTTCGACAGAGGAACAAGATACTTCTTGACGTCGCCGACCTTCGATGTGACGATAATCTCACGGTTACCACGCTTAACCTTACCCATAGTGATCTCACCATCGATTTCGGATACGGTAGCAGGATTGGACGGGCTACGTGCCTCGAACAATTCGGTAACGCGAGGAAGACCACCGGTGATATCACCGGCCTTGCTGCCTGAACGCGGTATCTTGACGACGATGTCGCCAACCTTGACCATTTGACCGTCCTTGACTTCAACGTGACCGCCCACAGGCAAGTTGTATGTTCTGATCAACTCACCGTTCTCATCGACGATACGTGCCAAAGGAGCCTTAGTCTTGTCCTTCGATTCGATGATGATCATATCGCTATAACCGGTAGACTCATCGGTCTCTATGGTGTATGTCACATTCTCAACAACATCTTCGAACTCAATCTTACCAGCAGTCTCGGTGATGATGACAGCGTTGAACGGATCCCAACGTGCAATCATCTTGCCCTTCTCAACCGTGTCGCCTTCGTTGACGTAGAGTGTAGATCCATAAGGCACACTGTGCGTAGACAGTGTGATGTCGGTATTGACATCCTTGAAGTGAACCTCCGCCATACGGCTGACGACAATCTGTATGTTCTGACCTTCGTCGTTGACAGCGTTAACTGTACGGAGCTCATCGAACTCAACCTTAGAGTCGTTCTTAGCAACGATAGATGCATTGGCTGCGATGTTGGCAGCAGTACCACCGGCGTGGAACGTACGCAACGTAAGCTGTGTACCAGGCTCACCGATTGCCTGTGCAGCGATGACGCCGACAGCCTCGCCCTTGTTGACCATCTTGCTGGTAGCAAGGTTACGTCCGTAGCACTTAGCGCAAACGCCATGCTTAGACTCGCAAGTCAGCACTGAACGTATCTCGACACTCTCGATAGGAGACTTCTCAATCTCGGCTGCCTTGTCTTCGGTTATCTCTTCGCCGGCAGCAACAATGACCTTGCCTGTCGTCGGGTTGATGACATCATGTACAGATACACGACCAAGGATACGCTCATAGAGTGTTGCAACGACCTCATCGTTGTTCTTGATGGCTGTGCAAACCAGTCCGCGCAATGTTCCGCAGTCTTCCTCGTTGATGATGACATCGTGCGATACATCGACCAAACGACGTGTCAGGTAACCTGCATCGGCTGTCTTCAACGCGGTATCTGCCAAACCCTTACGAGCACCGTGGGTGGAGATGAAGTACTCCAGCACTGACAAACCTTCCTTGAAGTTCGACAAGATAGGGTTCTCAATGATCTGTCCGCCTTCGGCACCGGCTTTCTGAGGCTTAGCCATCAGACCACGCATACCAGAGAGCTGACGAATCTGCTCCTTAGAACCACGGGCACCGGAGTCGAGCATCATGTAGACTGAGTTGAAGCCATCGTTGTCTTCAGACAGAGTCTTCATCAGGATGTTAGACAGCTCGGAGTTTACATGCGTCCATATATCAATAACCTGATTGTATCGCTCGTTATTGGTTATGAAGCCCATGTTATAGTTGTTGATGACCTGCTCAACTTCTTCGTATCCCTTGTTGACCAGTTCCTCTTTCTCCTTCGGGATGATGATATCACCAAGGTTGAACGACAGTCCACCCTTGAATGCCATGTAGTAACCGAGGTTCTTGATGCCATCGAGGAAGTTACATGCCTTCGTGACACCGCACACCTGAATGACGTGGCTGATGATGTCGCGCAGAGACTTCTTTGATATGATGGTATTGAGGTATCCGGCTTCGTCGGGCACCATCTGGTTGACGATGACACGTCCCACAGATGTGTCGTGCTTCATTACCTTGACTATATTGCCGTTCTCATCGACATCGTTGACAACGACACTGATGATGGCGTGGATGTCGCACTTGCGCTCATTGTATGCAATGATGGCCTCTTCTGGTCCATAGAACGTAAGTCCTTCGCCCTTGGCACCCTTGCGCAACTTGGTGATGTAGTACAAGCCAAGTACCATATCCTGTGCAGGCACTGTGATAGGTGCACCGTTGGCAGGGTTAAGGATGTTGTGAGGCTCGAACATCAAGAGCTGTGCCTCGAGTATTGCCTCGTTGCTCAATGGGAGATGGACTGCCATCTGGTCGCCATCGAAGTCGGCGTTGAATGCCGTACATGCCAATGGGTGCAACTGAATTGCCTTACCCTCGATCATCTTAGGCTGGAAGGCCTGGATACCAAGTCTATGCAGCGTCGGGGCACGGTTCAGCAGTACTGGATGTCCCTTCATGACATATTCGAGGATATCCCAGATGACTGGGTCTTTTCTATCTACAATCTTCTTTGCGCTCTTGACAGTCTTGACGATGCCACGCTCAATGAGTCGGCGTATGATAAATGGCTTGTAGAGTTCGGCAGCCATCAGCTTAGGCAGACCGCACTCACCCATCTTCAGCTCAGGACCTACAACGATGACCGAACGTGCTGAATAGTCGACACGCTTACCGAGAAGGTTCTGACGGAAGCGACCAACCTTACCCTTCAAGCTATCTGACAAAGACTTCAGAGGACGGTTGGACTCCGACTTGACAGCGCTTGCCTTGCGTGAGTTGTCGAACAAAGAGTCGACTGCTTCCTGCAACATACGCTTCTCATTGCGGAGGATGACCTCAGGAGCCTTTATCTCAAGGAGTCGCTTCAGACGGTTGTTGCGGATGATGACTCTTCTATAGAGGTCGTTCAAGTCTGACGTAGCAAAGCGTCCTCCATCCAGAGGAACGAGCGGACGCAGGTCTGGCGGGATGACAGGGATAATCTTCATGATCATCCATTCGGGCTTGTTGAGTCCCTTCGATGCACGGAACGACTCGACTACCTGCAGTCTCTTCAGAGCCTCTGTCTTGCGCTGCTGTGAAGAGTCGCTCTCTGCACGGTGGCGCAGTTCGTACGACAATGAATCCAAATCAAGACGGACGAGGAGGTCATAGACTGCCTCGGCACCCATCTTTGCAATGAACTTGTTGGGGTCGCTATCGTCGAGATACTGGTTGTCCTTCGGCAGCTTGTCCAAGAGGTCAAGATATTCTGTCTCCTCGAGCAATGCCAGCGGTTCAACCTCGTCCTTTAGGACACCAGGCTGAATGACGACATAACGCTCGTAGTATATAATTGCGTCGAGCTTCTTTGTGGGCAGACCCAGCAGATAGCCAATCTTGTTTGGCAGAGAACGGAAATACCAGATGTGAGCCACTGGCACAACAAGCTGTATATGACCGCTACGCTCGCGTCTAACCTTCTTCTCTGTAACCTCAACTCCACAACGGTCGCAGACAATACCTTTATAACGTATGCGCTTGTATTTTCCGCAATAGCACTCATAGTCCTTTGTAGGACCGAAGATGCGCTCGCAGAACAGACCGTCGCGTTCCGGCTTATATGTACGGTAGTTGATTGTCTCGGGCTTCAGAACCTCACCATAGGAGTTTTCGAGAATCTCCTCAGGAGATGCCAGTCCGATGGTAATCTTCGAGAAATTGGTTTTTTGTTTATTGTCTTTTCTAAAAGCCATACTTATATTGAGTGTATAAAGTTCATCGACTATGTGTTTCTTATTCAAGGTGAATGCTCAGTCCAAGACCTCTCAACTCATGCAACAGCACGTTGAAAGATTCCGGTATTCCCGGAGTTGGCAGAGGTTCGCCCTTGACAATGGCTTCGTAGGCCTTAGAACGTCCGGTGACATCATCAGACTTAATGGTCAGGATCTCCTGCAGGACATGGGCAGCACCGAATGCTTCGATAGCCCAAACCTCCATTTCACCAAAACGCTGACCACCGAACTGGGCCTTACCACCCAACGGCTGCTGTGTAATCAGTGAGTACGGACCGATGGAACGTGCATGCATCTTGTCATCAACCATATGGCCGAGCTTCAACATATATGTCACGCCTACCGTAGCCTGCTGCTCGAATGCTTCACCAGTCTCACCATCATAGAGTGTGGTCTTGCCATAGCGCGGCAGTCCTGCCTTGTCGGTCCATTCGTTCAAGTCGTCGATAGAAGCACCGTCGAAGATAGGAGTAGCGAACTTAACACCCAACTTACGTCCAGCACGACCGAGGACAGCCTCGAGTATCTGACCGATGTTCATACGCGAAGGCACACCCAGAGGGTTCAAGCAGATATCTACCGGAGTACCGTCGGCCAAGAAAGGCATATCCTCCTGACGAACCACTCTCGACACAATACCCTTGTTACCGTGACGACCAGACATCTTATCACCAACACCAATCTTACGCTTCTTGGCGATGTAGATCTTAGCCAGCTTAATGATGCCCGATGGCAACTCATCACCAATTGTGAGAGCATATTTCTGACGCTTCAGCACTGCATCCATCTCCTTGTACTTCCTCAGGTAGTTCATGACGAGGGTACGGATGAGGTCATTGGTGTGCTCATCATCGGTCCAGTTGCTCAACTGCACTGCATTGAAGTCTATGGTAGAGAACTGTGCAGCCGTGAACTTAGCGCCCTTGGCCACTTGCTCTACATCCATATAGTCCTTAACACCTGCAGAAGTACGACCTTCGGTCAGCTTCAGCAACTTGGTGATAAGTATCTTGCGCAGGTCTTCTACCTTTGCATTAAACTCGTTGTCGAGCTTCTCCAGCTCAATCTTGTCCGATGCTTTGGTCGAACGGTCCTTTATAGCCTTAGAGTAGAGACGTGTCTTGATGACAACGCCCTTCAGTGAAGGATTGGCTTTCAGAGAAGCATCCTTGACATCACCTGCCTTGTCACCGAAGATGGCACGAAGCAGTTTCTCTTCAGGCGAAGGATCAGACTCACCCTTAGGAGTAATCTTACCAATAAGTATATCTCCAGGTTCTACACGTGCACCAACTCTGATGATACCGCGTGCATCAAGATCCTTCGTAGCCTCTTCGCTGACGTTTGGAATATCAGAAGTCAACTCTTCCATTCCACGCTTCGTCTCACGTACTTCCAACGAATACTCGTCTACGTGAACGGAGGTCATGATATCCTCACGTACGATGCGCTCGTTCAGCACGATGGCATCCTCATAGTTATATCCCTTCCAAGGAATATAGGCAACGAGGAGGTTCTTTCCCAACGACAGTTCACCGTCGGCTGTAGAATAGCCTTCAGTAAGTATCTGACCGGTTGTGACACGCTGTCCCTTCTCGCAGATAGGACGAAGGTCGATGGTCATGCCCTGGTTGGTACGGTGCCACTTGGGGATGTTGTATGTCTTCTCCGCACTCTCGAAGCTTACGAAGTCCTCTTCCTCGGTGCGGTCATATTTGATACGTATTGTTGTTGCATCAACGAACTCGACGACGCCATCGCCTTCGGCTGCAATCTGAGTACGTGAGTCACGTGCCAGCTGGCGCTCTATACCTGTTCCAACGATAGGAGACTCTGTACGCAGCAATGGCACAGCCTGACGCATCATGTTAGATCCCATAAGTGCGCGGTTAGCATCATCGTGCTCAAGGAACGGGATAAGGGCGGCTGCAATTGATGCAATCTGCTGCGGAGCTACGTCCATATAGTCGACCTCATCAGGCGAAACTACTGGGAAGTCAGCATCCTGACGTGCGTGGATTCTATCACCAATGAATGTTCCATCATCCTGCACGGCTGCATTACCCTGAGCAATGATCTTCTCTGTCTCTTCCTCTGCAGTGAGGTAGACAAGTCCCTTGTCAGAGAGGTCAACCTTGCCGTTAGTCACCTTGCGGTACGGAGTCTCGATGAAGCCAAGGTCATTAATCTTTGCATAAACGCAAAGAGAAGATATCAGACCGATGTTAGGACCTTCAGGAGTCTCGATAGGACACAGACGACCATAGTGTGTATAGTGCACGTCACGAACCTCAAATCCGGCACGGTCTCTTGACAGACCGCCAGGACCAAGTGCAGACATACGGCGCTTGTGTGTGATCTCTGCCAATGGGTTGGTCTGATCCATGAACTGCGACAAGGCATTGGTGCCGAAGAACGAGTTGATGACAGACGATATTGTCTTGGCATTGATCAGGTCGGTAGGAGTGAACACTTCGTTGTCACGAACGTTCATACGCTCACGTATGGTACGTGACATACGTGCCAAACCAATAGAGAATTGGTTCGACAGCTGCTCACCGACTGTACGTACACGACGATTGCTCAAATGGTCGATATCATCGACATCAGCCTTTGAGTTAATCAGTTCGATGAGATATTTGATAATCTCGATTATATCTTCTTTAGTGAGGACTCTGACAGACATATCAGTGTCCAGGCCGAGCTTCTTGTTTATTCTGAAGCGGCCTACATCACCCAGGTCATATCTCTTCTCTGAGAAGAACAGTCCATTGATGACCTCACGTGCGCTCGAGTCATCAGCAGGGTCAGCATTACGCAACTGGCGATAGATGTAGAGCACAGCTTCCTTCTCCGAGTTGCTGGGGTCTTTCTGCAGTGTATTATATATAATGGTATAGTCAGACTGGTTTGCATCTTCCTTATGTACCAAGATATTCTGCACGCCCGACTCGAGAATGATATCGATATGTTCTTCTTCGAGTACGGTTTCACGGTCGATTACAACCTCATTACGTTCGATTGAAACGACCTCACCGGTATCCTCATCAACAAAATCCTCAATCCATGTCTTCAGCACTCTGGCTGCGAGCTTGCGTCCAAGGACCTTCTTCAGGTTGGTCTTGTTCACCTTAACGTCTT
The DNA here is from genome assembly GCA_964465765.1 of uncultured Bacteroidaceae bacterium. Taxonomy (GTDB): domain Bacteria; phylum Bacteroidota; class Bacteroidia; order Bacteroidales; family Bacteroidaceae; genus Bacteroides. The sequence continues at coordinate 15,847 of CAYXLA010000024.1, forward strand.
CTGCCAGGTTGAATATCTCAAGGATATCCTTATCGCTCTCGAAACCGATTGCTCTCAGCAATGTGGTTACCGGCAACTTCTTCTTACGGTCGATGTAAGCATACATCACGTTGTTGATGTCGGTAGCAAACTCTATCCACGAACCCTTGAACGGGATGATACGTGCTGAATAGAGCTTTGTACCGTTGGCATGTATGCTCTGGCCAAAGAATACACCCGGTGAACGATGAAGCTGTGACACAACGACACGCTCAGCACCATTGATAACGAAGGTGGAGCTCGGTGTCATGTAAGGTATCGTACCCAGATAGACATCCTGAATCACTGTATCAAAGTCTTCATGGTCAGGGTCTGTACAATACAGCTTCAACTTTGCCTTCAATGGAACACTGTAAGTGAGCCCTCGCTCTATACATTCATCTATTGTATAGCGCGGCGGATCAATGTAATAGTCCAGGAACTCCAGGACAAAGTTGTTCCTCGTATCGGCAATGGGGAAATTCTCGGCAAAGACCTTGTACAAGCCCTCCTTCTTACGCTTTTCTGTAGGAGTGTCGAGTTGCAGGAAGTCCTTAAACGATTTCAGCTGCACTTCCAAGAAGTCAGGAAATTCAAGAGGGTTCTTGGCAGTAGCGAAATTAATTCTATTGTTAATTGTGTTTGAAGACATCTGGGAATTGGGGTTTGGATGAACTAAATAAAATAATATAGACACAAAAGGTTAAGAACCCCACAATAAGGGTTCCTAACCGTTATCCTGTATGAAACAGGTGGAAATTATTTTAGTTCAACTTCAGCACCTGCAGCCTCAAGAGCCTTCTTGAGTTCCTCAGCAGCAGCCTTATCAACGCCTTCCTTCAGAGTGCTAGGAGCACCATCAACGAGGTCCTTAGCTTCCTTCAAACCAAGACCGCAAGCTTCCTTAACAGCCTTAACGACCTGAAGCTTAGCAGCACCTGCGCTCTTCAGTACGACATCAAATGAAGTCTTCTCCTCAGCAGCAGCACCACCGTCTGCAGCAGGAGCAGCAGCAACAGCAACAGCTGCAGCAGCGGGCTCAATACCATATTCGTCCTTCAGGATAGTTGCTAATTCATTAACTTCCTTAACTGTCAAGTTAACCAATTGTTCTGCGATAGCTTTTAAATCTGCCATTTTAGTATAGTTTTAATTGTTTGTCAAAAATAATGTGTCTGTTGTTTTATCTGTTTATTAAGCTTCAGTGCGCTCACCCAGTGTCTTCAAGACACCATGTATAGTGTTCGCACCCGATTGGAGAGCGGAAATAACGTTCTTTGCAGGCGACTGCAACAGTGCAACGATGTCTGCGATGACCTCTTCCTTGCTCTTTATGCTTACCAAAGCATCCAGCTGGTCTGCGCCAACATAGAAGCCTTCTTCAGCATAAGCACCCTTCAAACTCGGAATTCCCTGTTTAACTTTGTCCTTAAGGAGCTTAGCAGGAGCGTTAGCCACGTTTGTGAACATAACGGCTGTTGTACCCTTCAGGCACTCGAACAACGGAGAGTAGTCGATATCCATACTTGTCAGAGCCTTGTGGAGAAGTGAGTTCTTCACAACCACCAGCTTGATGCCTGCATTGAAGCACTCGCGACGCAATGCGCTTGTAGCTTCAGCATTCATAGCTGTAGTATCTACCAAGTAGAAATGACCGTATTCCTTAACGACAGCGGTAAGCTGCTCAATGATTTTGCCTTTATCTTCCTTTTTCATAGATTCTGCGTTTTATAAAGTATCGTCAATACTCTTTGTATCAACCTTGACACCTGCACTCATTGTGCTCGAAAGATAAATGCTCTTGATATATGTACCTTTGGCTGTGGCAGGCTTCAGCTTTATCAAAGTCTGAATGAATTCCTTTGCGTTACCGAAAATCTGATCGGGAGTGAAAGAAATCTTGCCGATAGACGAGTGAACGATACCGCTCTTGTCTACCTTGAAATCAATCTTACCCTGCTTGACTTCCTTAACAGCCTTGGCAACATCCATAGTAACAGTTCCGCTCTTTGGGTTAGGCATCAATCCACGAGGACCGAGGACACGACCCAACGGGCCAATCTTACCCATAACAGAAGGCATGGTGATGATGACATCAACATCAGTCCAGCCACCCTTTATCTTCTCGATATATTCATCAAGACCAACATAGTCGGCACCTGCCTCTTTAGCAGCAGCTTCAGCATCCGGCGTACAAAGCACCAATACACGAATGGTCTTACCAGTTCCGTTGGGGAGTGTTACCACGCCACGAACCATCTGGTTTGACTTACGCGGGTCAATGCCAAGACGTACATCGATATCCAGTGAAGCATCGAACTTAGTGTAGGTAATCTCCTTCACCAGCTTAGATGCCTCAAGGAGAGAGTATGCTTTCCCTGCTTCAATTTTACCAGCAGCCAACTTTTGATTTTTCGTCAGTTTACTCATTGTTTAATTGAAGTTTATTGATTGATTACAGGGAACTCTCCCTTTACAGTGATACCCATACTTCTTGCCGTACCGGCAACCATCTTCATAGCCGACTCAAGAGTAAAGCAGTTCATGTCGACCATCTTGTCCTGTGCGATTGTGCGCACCTGATCCCAAGATATCTCGGCAACCTTCTTGCGGTTTGGCTCACCAGAACCACCCTTCTGCTTAGAAGCTTCGAGCAGTTGAACAACTGCGGGAGGAGTCTTGACTACGAAATCAAATGATTTGTCAGAGTAGTAGGTAATGACGACAGGCAGAACCTTACCAGCCTTATCCTGAGTCTTGGCATTGAACTGCTTGCAGAAATCCATAATGTTGATTCCCTTAGAACCCAGTGCAGGTCCTACTGGAGGTGATGGATTCGCAGCGCCACCTTTAATCTGTAATTTGATTA
>CAYXLA010000025.1:0-15713 GCA_964465765.1 uncultured Bacteroidaceae bacterium
GCCTCGGAGAGGTACACGCGCTAAAGGACATGAGAATCGTCAGTACCTTGCCCATAGATTTTCTACTGAGCCAAAGTTTATTCTCCTGCTACTGGCACGATTGTTGTGCATGAGACATTAATTGACTATAATTGCAGCCCATACACCAACAGGTGACACAACACAAACTGATAGACAGAGACACATGGCATTCATTAAATGGATAGGAGGCGCACTGGGATTCATCTTCACAGGTTCAGTGCTCGGGTCGATGGCAGGCTATGCCCTCGGCTCAATGGTAGACGCGCTCTACGACAGCAAAGACGACGACAACAACCCTGGCACTGCCGATGGCGACAGCAATGGGCAGCAGCAATCGTACGACCAAGGATGGCGCAACAGTTTCATGTTCACACTGATGGTGCTGTCGGCAGACATCATTCAGGCTGACGGAAAGATAATGCACTCGGAGATGGAGTGCGTCAGGCGCTTCCTGCGCCAGTCGTTTGGCAACGATGCCGCAGTGCAGGGCAACGACATACTGCACCGTCTCTTCGACTACCGCAAGCAGCAAGGCGAGCTGCAGTGGCGCAACCAGATACGCAGGGCATGTGCTGAGGTAGCCGCAGCACTGAATGTCGAGGCACGCATACAGCTCGTTGCCTATCTCGCGGATATCATCAAGGCGGACGGAAAGATTAACGATGCCGAAGTTGCCGAACTGCGCCAGCTCACGGCATGGATGGGACTGGACAGCAGCATGGCCGACCAGATGTTGGCTATAGGAGGCAACTCGCTCGACGATGCCTATAAGGTGCTGGGCATAACGCCCGATGCCACCGACGAAGAGGTACGCAAGGCATATCGCAAGTTGGTGCTGCAGAACCATCCCGACCGTGTTGCCAACCTCGGCGACGACGTCAAGGAAGCTGCCACACGCAAGCTGCAGGAAATCAACGATGCCAAGAATGCCATCTACAAGGCACGCGGCATGGAGTGAGGGAGAGGCTCCTCAACAGCACTGTCATATAGCAAAGAGGCACTGGATGCAGGCTTATGCCACACATCCAGTGCCTCTTCTGGTGATTGCCGTAAGTGCTATTATCTGACGCCTTCGTCGTTGTAGTTCAGGCGGACACCACGACTTGAGTAGACGTTCTTGAGCATGCCGCCCTCCTGTGCTTCGCCCTTCACGGTGCCTTCGCGCAGCTGCGTGCACAGCTCGCCTATGTCCTTGATGCGCTGCAGCGTCTCCATGTTGCTGCCCATGTAGTGACCAGGGTACATGCGGTCAATGCCATACTTCTCCATGAAGTAAGCCATCTTCTCACACGTCGTTATCTGTGTGGTCAGGTTGGTGGTGATGAGCAGGTTGCCCGAACCGAAGGCATCGCCGCTGAATCCCCATCCTTTGGCACGCTCGAGGAATGTGGCAGAGCCTGGCGTATGACCTGGCGTGAAGATGGTCTCTATGACGCGACCTCCAAGGTCGAATGTCTGTCCGTCGGTCAAGTATTTCTTCTCTCCAGGGTAGCCCTTCATGAACATTGGCGTGTTCACCTCGTCGGCAGCGTTTATCCAGATGCTCTCCCAGTCGTTTATGGCGTCGCCGGTGTGGTCGGGATGTACGTGTGTGGCGATGAGCGTGACAGGCTTTGAGGTGATGCCCTCAACAATCTTGCGCAAGCCGGGGATGTGCGTGCCGGCATCGAGCAGTATGCTCTCCTTGTCGCCTTCGATGAGGTAGATGGACTCGTTTGCCATGAGGTGTCCGTTGCCCTCCCATGTGTGGTCGTCGATCTGACGGATTACGACGTTGTCGTCTTTGTAGACCTCCTTCTCATTGTACTTAGGTTCCCATGCAGGACGGTTGTTGACCATCCGTTCGATGTCCTCCTCATTGGCTCCGGCAGCGGCATGAACCACGCCAAACATCCTGTCGGGTGCTATCAGTGCAGCGCCTGCAAGTCCGAGGCTCTTCAGTAGTGCTCTTCTCTTCATGATACTTTTTTAGATTAACAGCTTGTGTTTGTAAAGTTACATATAATAATGGTGTAAAGCGACCACGAACGCTGAATAAATGTCCGTGGTCGCAAGGCTGTATGCCCTTATTGTGCAGCAGCAGTCATCGAGACAATCTTCACCGGACCCAACAGTCCTGAAGGTTCAAGCTGGCTGTCGGCCTTATAGAACTCGGAGTCTACGAATGTCAGTTTCTTGGCTCCTGGCTGCTGGTCGCCTATCAGTCGGTTGATCCACAGGTTGGTGACACGTATCTCTATGGTGTTCTTGCCTTGCTTCAGTGCCTTCGTGACGTCTGCCTGATACGGGTCTTTCCACACGATGCCGAGATTCTGTCCGTTGACAATGACCTCTGCAAGGTACTTGACATCGCCCAGTTGCAGTATCTGCCTGTCGCCTTCAAGGTGGTCGATGTTGACCTCAGTGGTGTAGATGCCTGTGCCCGAGAAGTACTTGATTTCGTCATTGGCATTCTGCGACCAGTCGGTAAGTTTGTCGAATGTCGTTGCCGACGGTGCTTCCACAGTAGCCTTGAACTCGACATTCCACGGCGTGTCGATGGTCAGCATGGTCTTCTCTGTCTGTCTGGGCAGCGTGAGCGACGTCACCTGTGTGGGCTCGGTAAGCACCACGAACACTGCATCTTCGGACACCATCGGTATGCTGACTACGGTACGTCCACCTGCCATGCGGTAGGATGCTTCCTCCATGACACCGGTGTCGGCATGCCACAGCATAGGCTTGCGTCCGTCGGTGCGCAGGCTGACCTCTACGGTCTTATAGTCCTTGGCTGGCTTGTTGATCCAGTAGATTTCGCCATTGCCAAGCGTGCGGTGCAGGAATTTGACGCCTTGAGGCATCTCTGCATCAGGCGCAATGCCACGGCTCTTCAGAGCTTCGGCAAGCGTCATACCCGTGACTACGTTGGACAGCGAACCGCCCCATATCTCACTGACAAGGCGGTCGAATTCCTCCTGACTGTCGGCAATACCCGCAGGATGCTGAGGCTTCTGTCCGCCTATGAAGACACCTGCCTTGGCGAGTGCTGCAATCTTGCGTAACACGGGCAGCGACATATACTCCACGTTCTTGTCGAGCCAAAGGACCTTGAACTTGGCACCGCTCAACGACGATACCAGTCCGCCCTGACCGTCGGACTCAAGGACATTGACCAGTGCATGAGGGTTGCAGAAATCATATTGGTAGCCGGACGGTACATCGGGCAACGTAAGTCCGCCGTATGCGGTGGTTACATTAGAACCCTCGCCGTAGTATAGCAACACATCTGCCACATTGCGTCCCTGCTGCAGCATGTAGCAGCTGCGCGACATGTAGTCGACCCATGCTTTGGCCTGTTCTGCCCACGTCTCATGACGGTTGAACCACTGTCCGATGCCCATAAGGCTCATTCCTGGGACCTTGTCGTCGACGGGCTGGTGTGCGCTCTCGTGAATCACGAAGCGGTTTATGCCCTCTGACATCTCAAGGTCGGCGGTGTTCTTCAGATTGGATGGGTAGTATCCGTAGTTGCGCGCACCGAAACCAACGGTCATGGATTCGGCAGCTGCTACGTTCTGACCATAGATGTGTGCAACGCTTGCAGACTCGTGGTCGTCCATCTGGTATGTGGAGCGGTTCTGCGTGCCGTCGGGGTTTGTAGGCAACCATGGTGCGCCTATCCACATGGCAGACATAGGCACTTCGGCGGTACGCTTGAGGTCCATGCCGTCGCCCACATAGGCACGTCCGCCCTCATGGCTCTCGGTGTAGCGTCCCTTCATGCCGTAGTCTTTCTGCGCAATCTCGGATATCTCGCTATAGCGGTCAGTGAGCAGTTCACCGATGGTCTGCCTCCAGTCGCGTAGGAAAGCGTCGGTCTGTTCGGGGCTGCCTATCACCATGCCTGTCAGTGCCGGCATCCATGGATGCAGGTCATAGCCGCGGCGACGCTTGAACTCACTGAACATGGCTGGTGTCCAGTTCTCCTGCTCAGCCTCGTAGCTGTCGGTAAGAACATACTGCACGCCGCGCTGTCCCATCTGTCCCTTCGAAGCATCCTTGTACATGTCGAGATATGTATGGAAGTATTTCGACCAGGCTACTGAGTCGAGCTTGTCGACTTCCAGTCCGGTCGCTTCGGGCGGAGCGGGGTGATTCTGCTTGCCTGTAAGGCTGAAGCCCATGCGGTAGATGCGCCACTTGCCCTTGGGTGCTTTCCATGTCAGACGTCCCGATGCATCCATGAATGAAGTAATGTCTACTACATCTGTTGTCTGTGCAAAGTTCTCACCGTCGCTTACGGCAGTGGTGTTGGCCTGCAGATTGCTTGCTGCCGTGAAGCCTGCCTTATCCTCGGCGCGGTTGACACGTGTCGACGTGTAGAGCACCCACTCGCTGATGTCAGTACCTTGTGCTGCAGGAGTCGATCCGAACAGACCCTGAACAGCACGCGGATTGGCGATGACGAGACGGAAGTAGCGTGCCGTGGTGGGCGGTATGTTTATGGTCACCTGTTCGAGTGAACCTTTGCGCACAGGGCATACAGTGGTGAATGTCTGTCCGTCGTTGCTGCTCTGAAGCTCAATTTGGTTGCCCGACGTGGCGAGTGTAAGACTGCGCACTGTCACGGCCTTGGGAAACTCGTACTGTATCCATGCCGCCTCGCCTGCTTCGTTCTTTGGCAGCGTGACCTTGTCCTTCAGCCGTCCGTTGGTCAGCTGCTCAATGCTGAAGTTGCCGGCGCTCGACGTCACCTTGGCACCGAGTTCGGACAGGGCCTTGTCGTCATCGGGAATCCTTACTGCCAGCACACAAATGTCGCCATAGTACTGTGCCACGCTGGCTGATCCGCGTCCTGCAGGTTCTGTGTCCAGAAAAGCGCCTGTTGTGTTATCGCCATCGGGCAACTGCACCGACAGCTTCTTGCCGCCCTTGACGTCAAGTGTCTGCCACACCAGCTTCTTCATGCCATCCTTGGGCTCCACCCATGGTCCGCCTGTTGCACTCCATCCAGGTGCGCTGGCAATGGTCATCTCCAGACCGAGCGAGTCGGCAAGGTGCGTGGCGTAAGCGAAGGCATCCTTCCAACCGTCGTCCATGTAGATGAGCCGTTTGTCTACGACTTGAGGTGTGTTGGTTCCAGCGTCGAAGTTGTGGAATCCGCCAAGTCCGATGCGTTTCATCCATGTCAGGTCCTTGCGTATTCCGTCTTTTGTGATGTTGCCGTTCATCCAGTGCCACCACACTTGCGTGCGTGCACCCTGCGGCGGATTGTCAAACCCACGGCGCAACTCGTCTGTGCTCTGTCCTGCGACATTCAGCGCAGGTGCCGCAAATATGAGGCTCGTGGCAATCAGTCTTGTGATTTGTCTTTTCATGATACTTGTGTGTTATTGTTTACTGTTGTCTGTATGTGCGTGAAGACACGTGCCATGACTGGCACGCATGTTCTCGGCTCCGTGAAGTTAGCCGTATAATGAATGTACAGCTGCTTGTGGGAGACAGACAAGTAAACTTGTGGAACAGCAAAGACTTGATTGTCAGATGTGTGGTTTGCCGATGACGTAAGATGCCGCCTAAGCCGAGTAGCGTCGAGAAAGATACTGCAGCGTGCGCGGCAGTAGGCGGCGTGACGTTCAGCGTGCGGCAGTGTTCAGCTCCAGCTCGTGCTCTACACACGTCAGCAGTTGCAGCTGGTTGCGTGTGCGGACGAGGTTGTGTGTGGGGTAGAGCGTGCGATAGTAGGTGTCGCCGTTGAGGTAATCGGTCAGGAAGCGTACGCACTGCATGTAGGGGAATAGGGCAGTGGCGTATGGCAACAGCTCCTTCTCAAGAGGCGTGATGAAGTCTGCCGCTCCCTGCAGGTAGCCTTCGGTGAAGGCGCGGTAGATGTCATGGCGGAAGCCGACATGGCTGAGGTCGGCATCGTCTTCGGTTGTGGCGTTGGCGGCAGTACGTAGGAAGTCGCCATAGTCGGAGAATATGAAGCCTGGCATCACGGTGTCGAGGTCGATGATGCAGAGCACCTCGCCCTGTGCGTCGAACATCATGTTGTTAACCTTCGTGTCGCAGTGGCAGATGCGCTTAGGCAACAGTCCCTGTCGGTGCAAGTCTTCTGCCTGACACATGTAGGTGGCACGGCGGCGTATCTCGTCGACGATGTCCTGCACCTCATGCAGGCGGTTGGCAGCATCGGCATGTATGGCGTCGTCGAGCTGATGTAGGCGGAACGGCATGTCGTGGAAGTGGGGGATGGTCTCGCCGAGAGGCGTCTTCAGGTCAGACAACATGGACTCGAACGCACCGAATGCCCGTCCGGCACAGCGCGAGTAGTCGGGATTCACGAGGTCGTAGGTATAGGCATCGGGGATGAACACCATCAGTCGCCAGTATTCTTCTGCCTCGTCGCGCCACCATGTGCCGCCCATGTCCGAAGGAACAAAGCGCAACACGCGGCGGTCGATGTCCTTAACTCCGTCTGCCAACAGCTTGGAGCGTATGTGTGCGGTGACTGTCTCGATGTTGCGCTGCAACAGGTCCACGTCGCTGAACACCGACGTGTTGATGCGTTGCAGCACATAGTCGGGTGCCGACTGTGGTGCGGTGGTCACCCGATAAGTCTTGTTAATCAGTCCTCCGCCCAGCGGAGCCACGTCCGTCACTGTGCCTTCTATGGCAAAGTGCGTCACGATGGTTGTCAGGTTGCTGTCGCTCATGTATGCGTCCTCTTGCTTTATGGATGTTGCTGCCGATGAGGCTTCCTCACTCTGCAAATGCGTATGAGAAGCCCTTCACCTTATCTTGTCCGCCGCGTGTGAAGTCGGGTACTTCGACCGGTGCACTGCCGTTCTCGAGCGAGATTGCCGACAGTTCGCCGACGCAGCACCACTCAGCCAGGTCGTAGACATCCATGTCGAGCGGCAGTCCGTTGCGCAGACAGTAGACCAGACGATAGTCCATGATGAAGTCCATGCCACCATGTCCGCCAACGGTCTTTGCCGTTTCCTCAAGGTCCTGCGTGAGTATCGGACTGCGGTATTGCTCCATCAGCTGCTGTTTGGCTTCACCGTCAATCATCACCTCACTGTCGTTCTCAGCTCCTTCGGGCAGCAACTTGGCGTCGATCTGCGAAGGCTTGAAGCACAGCTGCTCCACAGGATACTTGCCTGCATAGCCTTTCGTGCCCACGAGCTGGTACATGCGGCTGTATGGACGCGGCGTCATGACGCCGTGTTCCAACAGTATGGTGGCACCGTTTGCAGTGCTTATCATTGTGGTTGTCTGGTCGCCATTCTTGAAGTCGTCGGCAGTGCGTCCGCTGTGCTCCTTTATGTGTGCAGGACCGTTCACAGCCTTGGTGTCCATTGCCACGAGCGTCTTCATCCTGTCGCCACGGTGCAGGTTCAGTGCTTGTGCTATTGGACCGAAGCCGTGCGTAGGGTAGATGTCGCCGCGATGAGTCTCGTTGAAGTCCATGCGCCAGTTGTTCCAATACTCCTCCCAGTAAGGGTCGAGGTTGTGCAGATATGCGCCCTCGGCGTGCAGAATCTCGCCGAACAGTCCGTGTTGTGCCATGTTCAGAGCCGTTAGCTCGAAGAAGTCATAGCAGCAGTTCTCCAGCTGCATGCAGTGGCGGCGTGTGCGTTCCGAGGTGTTGATGAGCAGCCAGATGTCGTCGAGCGATGTTGCCGACGGCACCTCGATGGCGGCATGCTTGCCGTGCTCCATGGCGTAGACAGCCACAGGCACGTGATGCTTCCAGTCGGTAGCAATGTAGACCAGGTCGATGTCGTCGCGCTGGCACAACTCCTTATATATAGTGTCGTTCCCACTGTATGCCGCTGCCTCGGGCAGTCCTGCCTTGCGCAGAATCTTCTGAGTGGATTCTACGTTCTCTGGCACCACGTCACACAGAGCCACAATCTTCGTTCCCGGAATGTGCGTGAAGCGTTCCACTGCCCCTGGACCACGCATGCCCAGTCCCACAAAAGCCACTCGCACGGTGTCGAGTGCAGGAGCTGTGAGCTGCAGCACGTCTGTTTGTCCGGCAGGGCGTTCGGGCACTGTCACTCTTATGGGTTCACGGGCAGTGTTCTGTAGTTGGCTTCCCGTCGTAGTGCATGCGGCAATCATAAGTCCGCCAAGCACAGCTGTGCAGATTCTTCGTATCATGTTCGTCAGATGTCTTTGGTTAATGCGCCTCAAAGGTAGATAAAAGTCCGTGGTTTTGCAACTGCATTCCCGTGGTTTTGCAATCGTCTTCCTGTGGGTTTATAATTGCATCCCAGTGGGTTTATAACCGCCTTTCTATGGTTGAACGTCCACAGGTTCTATGGTTGAACGTCCATAGGTTCTATGGTTGAACGTCCATAGGTTCTATGGCTGAACGTCCACAGGTTCTATGGTTGAACGTCCATAGAGTTGTGGCTGAACGTCCACAGAATTGTGGCTGAACGTCCATGGACGCACTGATATACAGTAGTTTAGCGACGCACCATGTGAGCCTCTCCAGCGACTGTCGGGGATAATTAATGCAAAAGCCCTTGCCCGTACGCCGCATTTCCGTAACTTTGTGCATTTATTAGGGAAGACAAGACCTTCCTGCAACACACAGTATATATACATTGTTATGCTAAAGAAAACGCTAATAGCTCTATGGGTGCTCTTCTTCCTGGGCGTGGCTTGCTGCGCACTGGTGTTTGTAGCCATATCGAAAGGTTGGATAGGCTACATGCCTTCCATTAAGGACCTGGAGAACCCCACATACAAGTTTGCAACACAGGTCATATCCGAGGACGGTGAGACGCTGGGAACCTACTCCTACAGCACGGACAACCGTGTCTACGTGGGCTTCAACGAGTTGTCCGACAACCTCGTCAACGCACTCATCGCCACCGAGGATGTGCGCTTCCGCAATCACTCCGGCATTGATGCCATTGCGCTGGTGCGTGCCATCGTGAAGCGTGGCATACTGATGCAGACCAGTGCCGGCGGCGGTAGCACCATCACGCAGCAGCTGTCCAAGCAGCTGTATTCGCCCAAGGCAGGCAACACCATGGAACGTCTGTTCCAGAAACCTATAGAATGGGTAATCGCCGTGCAGCTGGAACGCTACTACACCAAGGAAGAGATTCTGACGATGTACCTCAACAAGTTCGACTTCCTGAACAATGCCGTGGGCATAAAGACTGCAGCACACACATACTTCAACTGCGAACCATCGGATTTGAAGGTGGAAGAGGCTGCCACGCTGGTCGGCATGTGCAAGAACCCTTCGCTCTACAACCCCGTGCGCTTCAACGAACGTTCGCGCAGCCGTCGTAACGTGGTGCTCGACCAGATGCGCAAGGCAGACTACATCACCGACAGCGAATGCGACTCACTGCAGGCACTGCCTTTGGAACTGCACTACAACCGCGTGGACCACAAGGAAGGAATAGCAACATACTTCCGCGAGTACCTGCGCGGCGTGCTGACCGCCAAGAAGCCTGTCAAGTCCGAATATCGCGGATGGCAGATGCAGCAGTACTATGAGGACTCGCTCGACTGGGAGACGAACCCTCTCTTCGGATGGTGCGAGAAGAACACCAAGAGCGACGGCTCGAAGTATAACCTCTACACCGACGGACTGAAGATCTACACCACTATAGACTCACGCATGCAGCGCTATGCCGAGGAGGCTGTGACCGAACATCTAAAGGAACTGCAGGCACAGTTCTTCAAGGAGAAGAGCAAGTCGAAGACAGCTCCCTTCACCTCACGACTCTCTGAAGAGCAGGTGAAGGAGATTATGGACCGTGCCGTACGCCAGTCGGACCGCTACCGCACGATGAAGAATGCGGGAGCCTCCGATGCTGAGATCGACAAGGCATTCAACACACCGCAGGAGATGACCGTATGGAGCTGGGACGGCGAGCGCGACACTGTGATGACGCCACTCGACTCCTTGCGCTACTACAAGTACTATCTGCGTGCCGGATTCATGTCGATGGACCCGAGGAACGGACGCGTGAAGGCGTATGTCGGCGGACCAAACTACTACTACTTCCAGTACGACATGGCGATGAAGGGACGCCGTCAGGTGGGCTCGACAGTGAAGCCGTATGTCTACACGCTGGCAATGGAGAACGGCTTCTCGCCTTGCGACGAGGCCCGTCACGTATCCTATACACTGATTGACGAGAACAACCGTCCATGGACTCCGCGCAATGCCAGCAACAAGTTGATTGGCGAGATGGTGACGCTGAAGTGGGGACTTGCAAACTCCGACAACTGGATAACGGCATACCTCATGAGCAAACTGAGTCCCTACAGTCTGAAGAGGCTTATACATAGCTTCGGCGTGCGCAATCAGGCGATTGAGCCAACAGTGTCGCTGTGTCTCGGACCATGCGAAATCTCCGTCGGTGAGATGGTGAGTGCCTATACGGCATTCCCGAACAAGGGAATACGTGTTGCTCCGGTGTTCGTATCGAGAATAGAGGACAACGACGGCAACGTGCTGGCAACATTTGCTCCGGAGATGGACGAGGTCATCAGTGCAGAGAGTGCATACAAGATGCTGGTGATGCTGCGTGCCGTGGTGAACGAAGGCACTGGTGGACGTGTGCGTCGTCTGGGCTTCAAGGCCGACATGGGAGGCAAGACAGGTACGACGAACTCCAACTCCGACGGCTGGTTCATGGGCTTCACGCCTACACTGGTGTCGGGATGCTGGGTTGGCGGCGAGAACCGCGACATTCACTTCGACACCATGCAGTATGGTCAGGGAGCATCAATGGCACTGCCAATATGGGCAAACTACATGCTCAAGGTCTATGCCGACAAATCACTGGGCTACGACGAGAACGACACGTTTGTCTTCCCCGAGAACTATGACCCGTGTGCCGGCGACAGTCAGCTGTCAGAGGCGGATACGTCGGTAGGGCTTGACGATGTATTTGAATAAAGTAATAAGAGGAGTGGAATGGAATACATATTATTTATAGGAACAAACACAGATGCGGAAGCCAATATGGACAAGGCTGTCCGCCGACTCAAGGAACTGTTTCCGGACATAAGGCTGAGCAGCGCCATATATACAGAGGCAATGGGACTGAAGTGCGTGCGCCCGTTTCTGAATCGCATGGCACGCTTCAACTCCGACAAGAGCTACGACGATGTCCGTGCCGTCATGAAGAGCCTTGAGGCTGAGGCTGGACGCAAGCCGCAGGAGAAGGACGAAGAGATTATACGCCTCGACCTTGACATACTGCAGGCAGGCGACAATAAGTTTAAGCCACAGGACTGGAACAGACCGTTCGTGCCTGGGCTTATCAAGCAGATTGACATGAAGTTCGTCGGCATCATCCCTGCACGCTATGCATCAACACGCTTCCCGGGCAAGCCGCTGGCACTGCTGGGAGGCAAGCCCGTGATACAGAGAGTCTATGAGCAGGTCGCCGGCGTGCTCGACGATGTCTATGTGGCTACCGACGATGAGCGCATCAGCAGTGCTGTTGAGGCTTTCGGCGGCAAGGTGGTAATGACTTCGGCAAACCATCGCAGTGGTACCGACCGCTGTCATGAGGCTGCACAGAAGATTGGCGGCAACTTCGACGTGGTAATCAACATTCAGGGCGATGAACCGTTCATCCATCGTTCGCAGATAGAGACCGTAAAGGCGTGCTTTGCCGACGCCAATACCCGCATAGCCACACTCGTCAAACCATTCACTGTCGACGACGGATTCGCCGCACTGGAGAATGTCAACTCGCCGAAGGTGGTCGTCGACAAGGACATGAATGCCCTGTACTTCAGCCGCTCCATCATACCGTTCCAGCGCAATGCCGACAAGGCAGACTGGCTCAAGAACCACACCTACTACAAGCACATTGGCCTGTATGCCTACCGCATGGAGACGCTGTCGGAGATAACACGACTGCCGCAGTCGTCGCTGGAGCTTGCCGAATCGCTGGAACAGCTGCGATGGCTTGAGAACGGTTACCGCATAAAGGTGGGCATCAGCAACGTCGAGACAATAGGCATCGACACGCCGCAGGACCTGCAACGTGCCGAAGAGTTCCTGAAAACAACTTCAGGGCAGATATGATAGACCGCAGTACACCGCCGCCGTTGAGGCCATTCGACATAAAGGACATTGCCGAGCCTGAGAAGACCGTTCTGGACAACGGCGTGCCTCTGTATGTCTTCAACAGCGATGCTGCCGACGTGACGCGTATCGACCTTGTGTTTCGTGGCGGCCGTTGGGACCAGACGTTCCCGCTGCAAGCCGTCTTCACATTGCGCATGCTGAAAGAAGGTACACTGCACATGGACAGCAGCACCGTGGCAGAGCGGCTCGACTTCTACGGAGCATGGCTCGACCATTACGTCACACACTCGCGCTCGGTGCTTACGCTCTATTCGCTTAACTCATACTTGCCACAGACACTCGATGTGCTGGAACAGATGGTGAAGGAACCGGCTTTCGATGCCGACCGTCTGCAGACGGTGATTGGAATGAACATACAGCGTTTCGTCGTCAACGAACGCCGCACCGACTGCAAGGCACAACGCCGGCTGATGAACGTCCTGTTCGGAGAGCATCATCCCGAAGGTCATTCCCTGACCATCGACGACTACAAAGCCATCGATGTCGACATGCTGAAGCAGTTCTATACGGAATACTACCGGTCGGCAAACCTCACTGTCTGCCTGTCTGGACACATCACCGACGACTGCTTGCGTCGTGTCTCTGCCATCTTCGGCACACCATTTGGCAAGCAGACGGAAGGTAGCAGTCTGCACATGTGGCAGCCGCAGACCAGCAAAGACAAGAGCTTCTTCGTGGAGAAGGACGATGCACAGCAGAGCAGCGTCGCCATGGGACTGCTGACCGTTGGGGCAGGGCACCCCGACTTTCCGAAGCTGCGCATCGCCGTCACTCTCCTTGGCGGCTTCTTCGGAAGCAGGTTCATGTCGAACATCCGCGAGAAGAAAGGCTATACCTACGGCATTGGCTCGTCGCTGATAACCTATCCTTCGGGCAACATCCTCTTCATTGCAGCCGACTGCAGCAACGAACATGCGGAGCCTCTCATCGCCGAAGTGTATAAGGAGATAGACCGCCTGCAGCAGGAACCCGTGGAGCAGACAGAACTGGATACGGTGTGCAACTACATGATTGGCGACAGCATACGCAGTGTTGAGACGGCAATCTCGCTTGTCGATGTGTGGATTATGAACCACGAACAGATAGAACAACCCGACCTGTTCCGCCGTTCTGTTGAGGCTATCGGCACAGTCACGCCTGCCGACATAATGCGTCTGGCACAGACTTACTTCTCTAAAGAGATGTTAAAGGAAGTGGTGTGCGGTCGAAAAATGTAATAAAAGACCATGTGTCCGTCCCCGACTATAGCGATAAAACGTTACCTTTGGGAACTAAAAGAACGGACATTTGTCTCTTATTCACGATTATAAATGAAGCACATATACGTACTGTTGACCTTGTTGATGCTTGCTGGCGCCACAGAAAGCATGCAGGCACAGAACAATAGCAGCAGCTTCCTCAATAGAGTGAAGAACGCCCTGTCGGGCGAAATCAAGATAGGCACATACACTTTCCCCGATGGTGCCACATATACAGGCGAAATCAAAGGACGCAAGCCCAATGGCAAGGGACGTACAGAGTTCAAGAACGGCGACGTCTACGAGGGCGAATACGTCAAGGGCAAGCGCGAAGGCTACGGAGTCTACACCTTCACCGACGGAGAGAAGTACGAAGGCCAGTGGTATCAGGACCATCAGCACGGCAATGGCATATACTACTTCCTGAACAACAACCGCTACGACGGCATGTGGTATCAGGACTATCAGCAGGGTGAAGGCACGATGTACTACTACACCGGCGATACCTACGTCGGTTCGTGGGAAGCCGACAAGCGCGAAGGTCATGGTGTCTATACATGGAAGAACGGTTCGAGCTACGACGGCGAATGGAAAGCCGACAAGAAGGATGGCTCTGGCACCTTCGTGTGGAACGATGGCAGCAAGTATTCCGGACATTGGAAAGCCGACATGCGCGATGGCGAAGGAACGTTCGAGTATATTAACGGAGATAAATATGTAGGTCAGTGGAGTGCCGACGTGCAGAACGGAAAGGGAATCTACTACTTCAACACCGGCGACCGCTATGAGGGTGATTATGTCGATGGCGAACGCACAGGTTTGGGCATCTACACCTATGCCAACGGCAACAAGTATGTTGGACAGTTCAAGGACGGCACACAGGATGGACAGGGAACGTTCACTTGGGAGACAGGAGCTGTCTATGAAGGACAGTGGAAAGACAACCAGCGTTGCGGCACTGGCACCTACAGATGGAACAACGGCGACGTCTATGAGGGTGAGTGGAAGGACAACACCTTCAATGGCGAAGGCACTCTGACACTTGTCGACGGCACAAAGTACAAAGGCGGTTTCGTCAACGGACGTGAAGAAGGCAAAGGTGTCCGTATAGACAAGGACGGTGTACGCTTCGACGGTTCATTCAAGGAAGGCAAGAAGGATGGTCCTTTCGTCGAGACCGACAAGGACGGGAAGGTCATTCGCGAGGGAACCTTCCGTATGGACGTGCTGCAGAACAACTAAGGGATAGGAACTATCCCCATGGTTTTTCTACTGACCCCAACACGCACCTTAAATCTTTCCGAGAATCTTATCCATTACCCAGTTTGTGAGTGTGGCACTCGTGCCATTGCACTCACAGACCGACTTACCGAGCAGATGGTCCACGACCGACTGTATCAGCGGTTGCTGCACATACGTCGGGTTCTCCACGCTTATCTCCTGCCGGCTGTCTTCGGTATATAGTGTAATGGGCTCATAGGTGTAGACCGAGAAGCACAGTGTTCCCTTGTTGCCAATAACCTCTATGCGGTCTTCCTTCGCCGAATCCTGTGCCACGAAGCACCACGAGCCACTGCCCACCAGTCCGCTCTCGAACTTGAAGCATCCGCTTATGGTATCCTCAACCTGATACAGTCCACCGCGGTTGCTCTTGAATCCCGATGCCTCGAGAATCAGTCCGAAGATGTGTTGAATCATGTCTATCTGGTGTGGTGCAAGGTCGTAGAAGTAACCACCACCTGCAATGTCGGGCTGCAGACGCCATGGGTGTATGTTCTTCTTATAGTCCAAGTCGCGTGGCGGCACGGCAAGTCGTAGCTGTATGTTCACCACCGTACCTATTGCGCCGTCGTCTATCAGCTGCTTCACCTTCTGGAAATAAGGCAGATAGCGGCGATAGTATGCCACGAAGCATGGCACTCCCGTCTCCTCCGATATGCGGTTAATGCGGCAGCACTCTTCGTAGGTCACAGCCATAGGCTTCTCGATGTACACTGGCTTCCCTGCCTTCATCGCCATGATGGCATAGGTGGCGTGCGACGATGGGGGAGTGGCTATGTAGACAGCATTCACATTGGGGTCGTTCACCAGCTGTGATGCGTCGTCATACCATTTGGCAATGCCGCGCTCTTCGGCATAAGCCTGTGCCTTATTCAGGTCACGGCTCATCACTGCCTCCACCTCAGAGTTCTCAATCTTCTGAAATGCCGGTCCGCTCTTGTATTTGGTCACTTCACCGCAACCAATGAATCCCCACTTTATCTTCTTCTCTGCCATACCTCTCACACTCTCTCTTAGTACACCTTATTTATATATATATG
>CAYXLA010000025.1:15813-18411 GCA_964465765.1 uncultured Bacteroidaceae bacterium
GACTGCTAAGATAGCGATTTATTCCATGTTGTCGTCATCATCGTCGTCAATGATGTCGTCGCCGTCGGCATCGTCGTCGAGGTCCATGTCTCCCCAGAACACTGGCTGCGTGAAGTCCTCAAGCTCCCGGCGGTCTTTCTTCGTGGGACGTCCTGTGCCCTTGGCACGGTTCACGAACCCGCTTATCTTGCTCATCTCCAGGATTTCCATCTGGTCGGGAGCCGTGATGTTGTCGAGCATCTCAGTCACCAGCTTTGCTCCTATGCGCTTCTCTATGGCTTGCTTGATGCGGAATGTGTATGTTATTGGCGGTTTGCGCACGCTGACCTCGTCGCCCACCTTCACCGTGTGTGCAGCCTTTGCCTGTGCACCATTCACGCTGATGCGTCCTTTCTTGCATGCTTCTGCCGCTGTGCTGCGTGTCTTGAACAGCCTCACAGCCCATAGCCATTTGTCCAGTCTCGCTGTTGCCATCTTTTCTATGTGTGTCTCCGTGTGTCCTCTCTGTTTACTGCCGTTCTTTCTTCACTTCTTGTTGAACTGGTTCATGGTCAGCGTCAGTCCTGCCAGGCAGAAGCTCTTTATCATCTCTGCTGCCGTGTCCATGCGTTCGGGCAGGATGTTCCAGTCCTCCTCTGTGAAGTGTCCCAGCACATAGTCCACCTGCCCTCCGCGCGGAAATTCGTTCCCTATTCCAAACCGCAGGCGTGCATAGTTCTCTGTGCCCAGTGTTGCCGTTATGTGCTTCAGTCCGTTGTGTCCGGCATCGCTGCCCTTGCCCTTCAGGCGCAGTGCACCCACTGGCAGTGCCAGGTCGTCGACCACTATCAGCAGGTTCTCTATCTCTATGTTTTCCTTCTGCATCCAGTAACGCACGGCGTTGCCGCTCAGGTTCATGTATGTCGACGGCTTCAGCAGCACAATCTGCCGTCCCTTAATCGAGACGTTGTTCACGAAGCCGTAGCGGCGGTCCTGCCATTCGGGTGCGTTGTTCTTCTCTGCAAAGTGGTCCACAATCATGAATCCTGTGTTATGGCGTGTCTTGTCATATTCAGGACCGATGTTTCCCAATCCTACAACCAAGTATTTCATGTTCTCTTTCTTTCTTTCTCCTTGCTCTCTTGTGCCTTTGTTGGTGTGCCTTGTCTGCCGGTGTCTACCAACATTTAATGCGGACTATGCAGCTTTTTCTTGTCGGAGCCTCTTGGTGTGTGGGCATCCGCAGCTGCGCTAATCCGCATTAAACTTCTTTTGTGTGTATGTGTGTGTCTCTCTCCGTTCTCCCTCACAATAGAGGGGAGGATGGGGACCCGTCAGCTCTGCTTATTTCGCAGCCTCAGCAGCGGCAGTAGCCGTCTGGCGTGTAGCAGCTACAGAGCAGATGACAGCCGACTTCGGGTTGATCAGCTCCAGACCCTCGAAGTTCAGGTCGGCAATCTTCTTCGACTTGCCCAGCTTCAGGTCGGTGATGTCGATGTCGAGTCTCTCGGGGATGACGTTGTAGAGAGCCTTAACCTTCAGCTTGCGCATGCTCTGCTGCAGCTTACCACCGCTCTTCACACCTTCTGCCAGACCTACGAGCTTCAGAGGCACTTCCATTACGATAGGCTTCTCCTCGTTGATCTCCAGGAAGTCGATGTGCAGGATTGTGTCCTTCACAGGGTGGAACTGGATGTCCTTGAGTATTGCGTTGTGCTTCTCTCCGTCGATGAAGAGGTCAACCACGTAGATGTGGGGTGTGTAGACGAGCTTGCGTACATCCTCGAATGCAACAGAGAAGTTGATGTTCTTCTCACCGCCGTAGATCACGCAGGGGATGTTGTTCTGTCTGCGCATTGCCTTCAGTGCGCGAGCCTGGTCACTCGAGCGCTCTGCAATAGTTCTCGATGTACCCTTCAGTTCAAAACTTTTCATTTCTTTGCTTGTTTTTTGTGTGTTACTCTAAAATTAAGTTGTCTTTGTTGCTTAATTCACCATCACACGGTGTGCTCTCTTTTTGGGTGCACAACCCTATGCGTCGCAAAAAAGCGGTGCAAAGGTACTGATTTCCCGCTAAGTTGCAAACGTTCACGCAACTAAAATTCTATATCTATCTTTATGTCGTCCGCGCTGCCGCTGTCATTGCCGTCGTCGGCATGGCTGCTGTATGTGTTCTCCGTCTTCGGCTCACTGTCGTTGTCGCGTGTGTAGCGGAAGTTCTCTGTCTCGGGTTGCGACTCCTTTATGTAGTCCACAGCCGTGTTCAGGCTCTGCATGAATTTGTCGAAGTCCTCGTGATAGAGAAATATCTTGTGTTTCTCGAAGCTCACCTGTGCATCACCCTCGTCTCCGCCGGTCTTCCTCTTGCTCTCGGTAATTGCCAGAAACAGTTCGCCTTTGCGGTTTCTCTTGACGTCGAGGTAGTAAATACGTTTTCCTGCCTTCACCGTCTGGGAGAACTCAATCTCCTTGTCAGCCGTGATTGCAGTGTCTTTTCTCTTGTAATCTTCCATCGTGTTTTCATCCATATTTGTAATCTGGACTTCAAATATGGCCATTTTATTTGTTCCGTCAAAGAGAGAACGCGATTTATTCTGTTCCCATGACCAGATTGTCATG
>CAYXLA010000026.1:0-18277 GCA_964465765.1 uncultured Bacteroidaceae bacterium
TCTATGGTTGAACGTTCATAGAACTGTGACCTTTCTATGGATGCCCATCGTTGGGTTCCAAGGATGCCCATTCTATGGTCCTTTAAATGGGCATCCTTAGGTGCATAGAATGCCCATCCTTAGACCCTAAGAATGCCCATCGTTAGGGTGCCTGCTCCGCCAAACATGGCATTAGTGAACGGAAGTAATTAAAAGTGGAGGTTAGTAATTACTAATCGGCGGTTTTGCAACGTTTAGTGAACAGCTGGTAAACGGATGGTAAACAGAAGTGAATAAGTTTGCTCATGACAACTGCGCGTATATACGTGGTCACATTAGGAATGTTTTTACTACTTTTGCGGCAGTGTTTAACAGCAAAGACAAATAACGGATATAATATCGATATGGAATTAGCAAGCAAGTACAATCCCGCCGATGTGGAGGGCAAATGGTATCAATACTGGTTGGATCACAAACTCTTCAGCTCTAAGCCCGACGGCCGCGAGCCTTACACCATAGTGATTCCGCCGCCAAACGTCACCGGCGTGCTGCACATGGGGCACATGCTGAACAACACTATTCAGGACATCTTGGTGCGCCGTGCACGCATGGAGGGCAAGAACGCTTGCTGGGTGCCAGGCACCGACCATGCGTCGATAGCCACTGAGGCAAAGGTTGTAAATAAGCTGGCACAGCAGGGCATAAAGAAGAGCGACCTGACACGCGAGGAGTTCCTGAAGCATGCATGGGCGTGGACAGAAGAACACGGAGGCATAATCCTGAAGCAGCTGCGCCGCCTCGGAGCTTCGTGCGACTGGGACCGCACGGCATTCACAATGGACGATGTGCGTAGCCGCAGCGTCATCAAGGTGTTTGTCGACCTATATAATAAAGGACTCATCTATCGCGGCGTGCGCATGGTGAACTGGGATCCGAAGGCGTTGACGGCTCTTAGCGACGAGGAAGTCATATATAAAGAGGAGCACAGCAAGCTGTACTACCTGCGTTACTATGTTGCCGACGACGACATGTCGGGCGAGACAGGCGAAGAGGGTGAGGTTGTACATCGCGACAACCAGGGCCGTCGCTATGCTGTCGTAGCTACGACACGTCCCGAGACCATAATGGGCGATACGGCGATGTGCATCAATCCGCAGGACCCGAAGAACCACTGGCTGCGCGGCAAGAAGGTCGTAGTGCCGTTGGTTAACCGCGTCATCCCCGTCATCGAAGACGACTATGTGGACATTGAGTTCGGAACAGGCTGCTTGAAGGTGACGCCGGCACACGACGTCAACGACTACATGCTGGGCGAGAAGCACAACCTGCCGTCGATAGACATCTTCAACGACAACGGCACCATCAGTGAGGCTGCCGGACTGTATGTCGGCATGGACCGCTTCGACGTTCGCCGTCAGATTGAGACCGACCTTGAGAATGGCGGACTGATGGAGAAGGTAGAGGCATATATAAATAAGGTGGGATTCAGCGAGCGTACCGATGTGCCTATCGAGCCGAAGCTGTCGATGCAGTGGTTCCTCAAGATGCAGCACTTTGCCGACATGGCACTGCCGCCAGTGATGAACGACGAACTGAAGTTCTATCCGCCGAAGTATAAGAACACCTATCGCAACTGGCTTGAGAACATCAAGGACTGGTGCATCAGCCGTCAGCTGTGGTGGGGACACCGCATTCCGGCATACTTCATGCCTAAGGGCGGCTACGTAGTGGCAGAGACACCGGAGGAAGCCTTGCAGCTGGCAAAGCAGAAGTCGGGCGACGAGAGCCTGAAGCTGGAAGACCTGCGTCAGGAGTCCGACTGTCTGGACACATGGTTCTCATCATGGCTGTGGCCGATATCTCTGTTCGATGGAATAAACAATCCTGGCAATCCGGAGATAAAGTACTACTATCCGACAAACGACCTTGTGACAGGTCCCGACATCATCTTCTTCTGGGTGGCACGCATGATTATGGCAGGCTACGAATATGAAGGAAAGATGCCGTTCCGCAACGTCTACTTCACTGGTATCGTGCGCGACAAGCTGGGACGCAAGATGTCTAAGTCGCTTGGCAACTCGCCCGACCCGCTTGAGCTTATCGACAAGTATGGCGCCGACGGCGTGCGCATGGGACTGATGCTGTCTGCACCGGCAGGCAACGACATCCTCTTCGACGAGGCACTGTGCGAACAGGGACGCAACTTCAACAACAAGATATGGAATGCCTTCCGCCTGACACAGGGCTGGGAGGTATCTGATACTGCCGAGGTGCCCGAAGCATCGCGCATAGCAATGCGCTGGTTTGAGGCAAAGTGCAACGAGGCTGCAGCCGAAATGACAGACCTGTTTGGCAAGTACAGGCTCAGCGAAGCGTTGATGACAGTCTACAAACTGTTCTGGGACGAGTTCTCGGCATGGTATCTGGAGTTGGTGAAGCCGGCATACGGACAGCCCATATCACGCGAAGTCTACGACAAGACCACCGAGTTCTTCGACACACTTCTGCACCTTCTGCATCCGTTCATGCCGTTCATAACCGAAGAGTTGTGGCAGCACCTGACGGCACGCGCCGAGGGCGAGAGCCTTATGGTGAGCCCGATGAAGCCCATCGGCACAGTCGACGAGGACGTGATTCGCAACTTCGAGACCGTGAAGTCCGTTATCAGCAACGTCCGTTCCATTCGTCTGCACCGCAACATAGCACAGAAGGAAGCCCTGACACTGCAGTTCGTAGGCCAGAATCCTGTGGAGGCATACAACGCAGCAATCGACAAGATGTGCAACCTGAAGTCGATAGACATCGTGGCAGCGAAGCCCGATGGTGCCGCCGGCTTCATGGTGGGCACTACAGAGTGTGCTGTTCCTCTTGGCAGTCTGGTAGATGTGGAGGCAGAAATAGCCCGCATGGAGAAAGAGCTGAAAGCCAAGGAAGGCTTCAAGCAGGGCGTCCTGAAGAAGCTTGGCAACGAGAAGTTCATGGCGAATGCGCCGGCTGCCGTCGTGGAGCTGGAGCGCAAGAAGCTGCACGATGCCGACAGCATCATCAGTTCGCTGCGCGAGAGCATTGAAGCACTGAAGAGATCTTGAGTAAACAACTGGCGGAGATGATTAAGAAGATACACATAGGTCTGCTGCCGCGCATACTCATTGCCATCGCGCTCGGCGTGCTGGTGGGACAGATGCTGCCGCTGTGGATGGTGCGCATCTTCGTGACGTTCAACTCCATCTTCAGCGAGTTCCTGAACTTCTGTGTGCCGCTGATTATACTCGCGCTGGTGACTGTTGCCATCGGCGACATTGGCAAAGGAGCAGGGAAGATGCTGCTTGTCACGGTGCTGATAGCCTATGGATCCACGCTGTTTGCTGGATTCCTGTCGTATGGCACCGGCTCTGCACTGTTCCCGTCGATGATAGACAGCGGACAGCCGCTTCAGGAGATTGGTGATGCTGCAGGTGCAAGTCCTTACTTCACTGTGGCAATGCCTCCAATCATGGACGTGATGTCGGCACTGATTCTGGCGTTCGTACTCGGACTGGGCACGGCAGCCTTGTCGGGCAATGCGCTGAAGAATGTGGCACGCGACTTCAGCGATATCATGGTCAAGACCATCAGCACAGTCATACTGCCGCTGCTGCCGTTCTACATCTTTGGCATCTTCCTCAACATGACACATACGGGCACGGTGTTCTCCATCCTGCTCCTGTTTGTGAAGATCATCGTGGTGATTTTTGCACTGCACGTCTTCCTGCTGCTGTTCCAATACAGCATAGCAGCGCTGTTCGTGAAGCGCAATCCGCTGAAGCTGCTTTACAACATGCTTCCAGCATACTTCACGGCATTGGGCACACAGTCGAGTGCAGCCACAATTCCTGTGACGCTGGAGCAGACGAAGCGCAACGGCGTATCGCCAGAGATTGCAGGTTTCGTCATTCCGCTCTGTGCCACCATACATCTATCGGGCAGCATGCTGAAGATTGTGGCGTGTGCCTTGGCACTGATGATGATGCAGGGCATGCCGTATGACTTCCCCATGTTTGTAGGCTTCATCTTCATGCTTGGCATCACCATGGTGGCTGCTCCAGGCGTTCCTGGCGGTGCCATTATGGCGGCACTCGGACTGCTGCAGTCCATGCTGGGCTTCGACGAGGCGGCACAAGGACTGATGATAGGATTGTATATAGCAATGGATAGCTTCGGCACGGCATGCAACGTGACGGGCGACGGCTCCATAGCACTCGTCATAGACCGCATGATGGGGAAGGGTGCAAAGAAAACGCAGGAACAATGAACAGACTCAGGACGACGATATGGCGGTTGTGGCTCACTGTATGCCTCTTGTTGGCATGCACCGTGGCTTTTGCTGCTGACGTGCTCAACGTCACAGACCTTGGCGGCGGCAACGTGATGGTGCGCATCAATACCGCAAAGAAGTACTTGCTACTGCCGGTTGAAGACGCAGCACCAAGCGTCAGACTGAGCATCATCGTCGACAATAATCAGGTCGATGCCATCGACGTGAGGATGGCTGTCAACAAGACAGACTATCTGGTTCCCGTGGACATCTCTGCCTATAGCGGACGCAACATCGTGCTGCGCTTTGCAATGCAGACGCACGATGCGGGGCATGATGTGGCGGTAGGTTCGGCTCCGTCAGTGCAGGACGCTGCTTTTGCTGGCGGCATGTCGCTATCAGACACGTTCGATGCGTCGAACCGTGAACGTCTGCGTCCTGCCTATCATTTCTCTCCTGCCTACGGATGGATGAACGACCCAAACGGTCTGGTCTATAAGGATGGAGAGTATCACCTGTTCTATCAGTACAACCCTTACGGCTCGCGCTGGGGAAACATGAACTGGGGACATGCCGTTAGTCGTGACCTTACTTCGTGGCAGCATTTGCCTGTGGCTCTTGCTCCCGACGGATTGGGCGCAATCTTCAGCGGCTCGGCGGTAGTCGATAAGGATAACACTGCAGGCTTCGGTGCCGGTGCCATCGTGGCAATATATACTGAGGCAAGTGCGCGGCAGATGCAGAGCATTGCCTACAGTACCGACAATGGCAGGACATTCAAGAAATATAGCGGCAATCCGGTGCTGACGTCCGACGTCGCCGACTTCCGCGACCCTAAGGTGGCGTGGATGCCAAGTATAAGCAAATGGATTATGGTGTTGGCAGCAGGACAAGAGGTTAGGTTCTACTCATCAGCCGACCTCAAGTCGTGGACCTACGAGAGCAGTTTCGGCGCAGGGCAGGGTGCACATGGCGGCGTATGGGAGTGTCCCGACCTGTTTGAACTGCCGGTGGAAGGCACCAACAGCAAACGGTGGGTGCTGATAGTCAACATCAATCCTGGTGGACCGTTTGGTGGCAGTGCCACACAGTACTTCACCGGACAGTTTGACGGACACCGTTTCACTGCCGACAGTCCGTCGATGACGAAGTGGATGGATTATGGTAAAGACCATTATGCCACGGTGACGTGGAACGATGCTCCGCAAGGACGCCGCATAGCACTGGCGTGGATGAGCAATTGGCAATATGCCAATGACGTGCCCACAGTGCAATTCCGTAGCGCGAACTCCGTGCCGCGCGACCTCTCGCTCTACGAGCTCGAAGGCACAGTCTTCCTGCAGTCAAAGCCATCGGACGAACTCTTGGCTTTGCGTCAGGAAAAGACTCTCTCGCAATCGTTCACGCTGAAGAATAGCCGCAAGATAAGTCGCATAATGGAGCACAACGATGGGACCTACGAAGTGCTGATGACGTTACGTCCGCAGAAGAAAGGCATCGTGGGCTTCACACTCGAGAATAGTAAAGGCGAGAAGGTCGACTTTAAGTTCGACACTAACGCTCGCACGCTGACCTTCAGCCGCGAAGGCAGTGGCGACACAAGCTTCAGCAATGACTTTGCTGTGCCTGTGACTGTGCAGACCGAAGAGGGCGAAGTGCAGCTGCGCATATTCGTAGACCGTTGTAGCATTGAGACTTTTGTCAATGGCGGGCGTATGGCAATGACAAACATTGTCTTCCCATCGGAACCGTTCAATGCAATCAACTTCTACAGCCTCGACGGCGGAACATGTCAGGTAAAAGACCTGACGGTCTACAGGCTTGCAGCCGCGAATGCCGGACACTGACGGCAACGGCAGACAGGCAGAAAGATAGACAGGCTGAAGGACAGACTGAAAGGAAGAATAGACAGAAGAGCAGAAACAAAGAGACAAAACCTATACACCAACTTAAAAACCTCTAAGCATCATGACAGACAACAATAAGTCGGCAGGCGCATCAATCAGTAAGATGATTCCGCTGTTGCTGTGCTGCTTCACCATGGGATTTGTTGACCTGGTGGGCATTGCATCTAACTACGTCAAGGAGGATCTCCAGCTGACAGACTCTGTGGCAAACGTGTTCCCGTCGCTGGTGTTCTTCTGGTTCTTGATATTTGCCGTGCCTACGGGAATGCTCATGAACCGCATCGGACGCAAGAAGACGGTGATGCTGTCGCTTTTGGTCACCATCGTGTCGCTGGCTTTTCCGCTGACGGGCAACGGCTTCTACACCATGCTCGTCTCGTTCTCGCTGCTTGGCATCGGTAATGCACTAATGCAGACATCCCTGAATCCGCTGATCTCTACGGTGGTGAACGGCAATAATCTGGCATCGGTGCTGACGTTCGGACAGTTCGTCAAGGCGATAGCTTCGTTTCTTGCGCCTTATCTGGCGATGTGGGGAGCCACGGCGGTTATTCCCGACTTGGGCTATGACTGGCGCGTACTGTTCTGCATCTATCTCGTGGTAGCTATCATTGCCACGCTGGCTCTCGGCACGACGCACATTGACGAGGAACCTATAGAAGGCAAGCCATCGACATTCTTGGAGTGCATACGCCTGTTGGGAAACCCCATCGTGTTGTTCTCCTTCATTGGCATAATGTGTCATGTCGGCATTGATGTTGGCACAAACACCACAGCACCGAAGCTGTTGATGGAACGTCTAGGACTGACGCTTAACGATGCAGCTTTTGCCACAAGCCTCTACTTCATCTTCCGTACGGCGGGATGCCTCACGGGTTCGTTCTTCCTGCGCGTAATGAAGAACCGGACATTCTTCCTCATCAGCATCATCATGATGGCTGTCAGCATGCTCCTGATGCTGACGCAGAGCAGTGCCATCGGACTGTATGTGGCGATTGCACTCATCGGCTACGGCAACTCGAACATCTTTCCAATCATATTCTCACAGGCACTGCTGTCAATGCCAAGCAAGCAGAACGAAGTGAGCGGACTGATGATTATGGGACTGTTTGGCGGCACCATCTTCCCGCTCATCATGGGCTTTGCCGGTGACGCAGTCGGACAGATTGGAGCTGTGGCTGTGATGGCTGTCGGCGTGGTCTATCTGTTCACTTATGTCAGAAGAATCAGTAATTGAAGTATTCATATATATAAGAGGTATACATATATATAAGGAGTGCTCATCATAGGAAGTATACATCCGTTTAAGAAGCGTTTATTCATATTTATATATAGCATCAAAGCATTTACGTCATGAAGGATTATATAGTTGTCGGCATGGGGGAGGCTCTCTTCGATTGTCTGCCCGAAGGAAAGAAGATTGGTGGTGCGCCTGCCAACTTTGCATATCACGCTTCGCAGTTCGGACTGAAGAGCTGCGTGGTCAGTGCTGTCGGAAATGATGAGGACGGCGACAATGCCGTACGCATTCTTGGAGACAAGGGACTTGAGCTGATGATTGCACGTGTGCCGTTCCCTACAGGTACGGTGCAGGTGGAGCTCGATGCTAAAGGCATCCCGACATACGACATCTGCCGCAACGTGGCGTGGGACAATATTCCCTTCACTCCCGAGCTTGAGCAACTGGCACGCCGCACTTCGGCTGTCTGCTTCGGCTCGTTGGCACAGCGCAGTGAAGTGAGCCGGAACACTATACTGCACTTCCTCGACGCCATGCCTACAGACGGCAAATGCCTGAAGATATTCGACGTGAACCTGCGTCAGAACTTCTACAGCCGCGAGGTGCTCGAAGAGTCAATGCGTCGCAGCAATGTGCTGAAGATTAATGATGAGGAGATAGCTGTTGTGGGCAGCATGTTCGGACTTGACGGCAGCAACTTTGGCGCGACATGCCGTGCGTTGATGAAGGAATATGGATTGGAGATTGTAATCCTCACATGCGGGACCGATGGAAGTTACGTCTTCACTGCCGATGGTGAGGAGTCTTTTGTTGATACGCCGAAAGTCAGCGTTGCCGATACTGTAGGTGCGGGCGATTCGTTCACGGGAGCATTCACGGCAGCCATCCTCTTGGAAAAGTCGGTGCGTGAAGCACACCGTCTGGCTGTTGATGTGTCGGCATACGTATGCACTCAGAGCGGTGCAATGCCGGTGTTGCCCGTCAGTCTTTCAGCAAGTCTTTGAGAAAATCGTTAAGGTCGTCGTCGAGGCCTTTCATCAACTCATCGTTGACAATCATCAGGTCGTCGTCAATCAGCAGCAGCTCGGAGACGGTCTCTTTCTGCTCATCGATGAGCACGAACGAGTATGGCCTGATGATGTTCACCTTGTCCAGCAGACCGTCGTCTTTTATCTGACTCAGGACAGACGTGAGCAGACGGCCAGTCTCCTCATCGAAATCGTCGTCTTCGTAGGACACCCATTCGTCGATAACCGTGTTTGCCAGCACGGTGTCTTCGTCATCATAGACCGTCATCTCGCCTGTCGATGAGTCGGCAAAGATATGTATGTCGGTGACAGACGATTGCTCGGCATCGGCCATCGTGTAACGTTCCAAGGCTTTCAGAATGCAGCTCTTGATGCGCGAACGAGATGTCTCTTTAAGTTCCATGAGGTGTCTACTTGTGAAGTTGGACTTTTAATGTATCTACGCGAGGGCAGTTGCCGTTGTCCGGACCGCTCCTTTTGTTCGTCAAAGTTAGAGAAAAAACAGTAGCTGATACTTGAATCCCTTAAAATTCTTCGCCAAAACGCGCCATCTGCATGCGCACGCTGAACATCTCGTCGCGGCGCTTCTCCAACTGCGACAGATAGAGGCTCGCCATGGCATATTCCGCAGAGACTGAAGTCTGCTGTCCGGCTGCTGTACTCTCATCAATCTTGTCGAGCTTGGCTGCAAGGTCCTTCGACGTCTGTGCCCATTGCACTGCTGTCTCCAGACTGTCGGTCATCTCGTAACCCAGTGCCAGATTGTAGGCTGCATACATCTTCTTCTTGTTGCTCTTCGAGCTGTCGTAGACGTTTTTCCACAGGCTGATGGCGTTCTCCCAGTCATGCTCCCGCGCCAATACGGCTGCGTCGCGCATATTGACCGTTCCGCCGGCAAAGTAGTAGCGGCTTGCCGTGTGCCACGACGGAATCAGCGTCTGTGCCATCTCTGTTCCTGCAAACTCCGAAGCCTGCTTCAGCATTTCGCTTTCGCTGACCAATCCGCTTTTCGTCTCGTAGAACGTAGTACCGTAGTTCTCCCAGTAGATGCTGTCGGTGCGGCTTATCGCCGGATTGTTGGCATTGTGTCTGGGAAAGTACAGTCGCACCACGGGCGCCGTCTTCACGTCGGTCGAACCAATATACATGCCGTAGTATGCGTTAGCATCGACCACACTCTCGGCGCGTAAGGGCACGTTCTCGACGGCAATCAGGAAGTCTGCACCGAGCTGTTGCGTCAGGTCTGTCACCTGTGCCGGCGTGAGCAGACGCGACGTCGCATCACCGCGAATCAGCGAGTCGCTGGTAATCACTTCGTCGAAGAAATTGCCTTCAGCCAGCGCCGATGCCAATGCTTCGGTCGCCACTGCGGCGTTGCCTTGCAGATATTGCGTCTTGCTGTAGTTGTGTCCGTCGTCAGTGTCAGGACGGTCTGTCCATCTGTTATGCAGCGTATTTGCCGCATCGTCGGGCGTGGTGTTTATCACTGCCACACGCTTCAGCTGATCGGGAAAGTTCACGTCGGCAGGCGACAGATAGTCGATAGACATCTGTGCAATGCTCTGGCATCCTGAGAGTGTCAGGATGCCGAGCAGCAATATTGTGTAGCAATGTTTCTTCATCGTCGTGATGTTGATTGAAGGTGGGTTCTAAAAATTCCCACCGTAATTAATAAACAATAAACGTGAGTTCCGTTTTGTCATCTTGCGGTCTCTTTTCGGTTCAATTCGTCTGCTCGTTCAGTCGTATAGCCCGCTATACTCCTTTGCTCTCAGACAAATTGTCCTCGAAAATAGCCTCGCAATCTGACAAAGCCAATTTATAGAACCCACCTGAAATGTTCTTTCTCTTTTTTCAGAGTCAACCACCTTTTACAGCCCGTTCTCTTTTAGAGTCCGCGTCCGTGGCAGTTCTTGTACTTCTTGCCACTACCGCATGGACACGGGTCGTTGCGGCCGACTCTCTTCGGGGCTACAAACGGTTCGGGCTTTCTCTGCTCGCGTGTGTCCTGATTGGCGGCAGCCTGTTGCGCTGCTGCGTTGGGGTCGGTCTTCTGCTCGCGCAGACGGCTCATGTCGGGCTGACGCTCGGGTGCTGCTTGCCGTATTTGCGGCTGGGGCTGCGCCGGCTGCTGCTGTTGTTGAGCCTGTTGTTGAGCCTGCTGAGGCTGTTGTGCTGGTTGCTGTTGTGCTGGTTGCTGTTGTGTCGGTTGCTGTTGCGGCTGTTGCTGTGCCGGCTGTCTCTGACTGTTGTCGGGAGCAGTAGGCATAGGAATCTGTCCGCGCATCAGGATGGACACGGTGTCGTTGTTGATGTTGTTAACCATCGCATCGAAGTACTTCACCGACTCCAGCTTGTAGATCAACAGCGGGTCTTTCTGCTCGTAGCTGGCGTTCTGCACAGAGTGGCGCAACTCGTCGAGGTCGCGCAGATTCTCCTTCCATTCGTCGTCGATGACGTGCAGGAGTATCGACTTCTCGAACGACTTGACAATCTCCTTGCTCTCCGACTCGTATGCTGCCTTGAGGCCGCACGAGATGTTGTAGACGCGTCGTCCGTCGGTGATGGGGATAAGGATGTTCTCGTACATCTGTCCCTGATTCTCATACACCTGCTTGATCACCGGATTGGCAATCTCGGCAATCCTGTCGCTGCGGCGTTTGAACTGTGCCATTGCTGCATCGAAGGTCTTGTCGGCGAGTGTCTCCTTGCTTTCCTTGTTGAAGTCCTCTTCGGTGAACGGAGTCTCCATGGCGAAGACGCGCAGAATCTCCATCTTGCTGTCGTTGTAGTCTGCCAGGTTCACGGCATTCACGGCACGTTCCCAAATCATGTTGGCGATGTCCATGCCGATGCGTTCGCCCATCAGCGCGTGGCGGCGCTTCTCGTAGATCACCGTACGCTGCTTGTTCATCACGTCATCATACTCCAGCAGGTGCTTGCGGATGCCGAAGTTGTTCTCCTCGACCTTCTTCTGTGCGCGTTCTATTGACTGCGAAATCATCTTGTGCTCAATCATCTCGCCTTCCTTGAAGCCCAGACGGTCCATCACTTTCGATATGCGTTCGCTCGAGAACAGACGCATCAGGTCGTCTTCGAGTGACACGAAGAATACCGACGAACCCGGGTCGCCCTGACGACCGGAACGTCCGCGCAACTGACGGTCCACACGGCGTGACTCGTGACGCTCTGTGCCTATGATTGCCAGACCGCCTGCAGCCCGCACTTCGGGACTCAGCTTGATATCCGTTCCACGTCCTGCCATGTTCGTGGCGATGGTCACGGTGCTGGTCTGTCCTGCCAGTGCCACGATTTCTGCCTCGCGCTGGTGCAGCTTGGCGTTCAGCACGTTGTGTGGAATCTTGCGCATGTCGAGCATCTTGCTCAGCATCTCCGATATCTCGACCGATGTTGTGCCCACCAGGACTGGACGTCCCTGCGACACCATCTTCTCGATTTCCTCAATCACTGCCTTGTATTTCTCACGCTTCGTCTTGTAGACGCGGTCGTTCATGTCGACGCGGATGACAGGCTTGTTTGTCGGAATCACCACAACATCCAGCTTGTAGATGTCCCAGAACTCACCAGCTTCAGTCTCTGCCGTTCCCGTCATACCCGACAGCTTGTGATACATACGGAAGTAGTTCTGCAGTGTGATGGTGGCAAACGTCTGCGTTGCTGCTTCCACCTTGACGCGCTCCTTTGCCTCGACTGCCTGGTGCAGACCGTCCGACCAGCGGCGACCCTCCATGATACGTCCTGTCTGCTCGTCGACAATCTTCACCTGTCCGTCCATCACCACATAGTCGTCGTCGCGGTCGAACATGGTGTATGCCTTCAGCAGCTGCAGTATGGCGTGTACGCGCTCTGCCTTCACGGAGTAGTTGTTCAGCAGCTCGTCCTTCTTGCTCAGCTTCTCCTCGTCGCTCAGCGTGCTGTCGTTCTCGAGGTCCGACAGCTGCGATGTGATGTCGGGCAGCACGAAGAATGTCGGGTCGGACACATACGTACTCAGCTCGTCAAAGCCCTTGTCGGTCAGGTCGACGCTCTTCAGCTTCTCGTCGATGACGAAGTAGAGCGGGTCTGTGACCTCGTGCATTCGCTTGTTGTTCTGCTCCATGTAGATCTCCTCGGTGGAGAGCATGCCTGCCTTGATGCCCGGCTCGCTCAGGAACTTGATGAGCGGCTTGTTCTTCGGCAGTGCCTTGTGGCTGCGGTAGAGTGTGAGGAATCCGTCCTCAACCTCTTTCTTGTCTTGCGAGTAGACCATCTTGCGCGCGTCGGCAAGATATTTTGTTGCCAGTGTGCGCTGCTTCTCCACCAGCTTCTCCACCAGCGGACGGAAGTCGACATACAGCTTGTCGTCGGCACTCTGCGGAATCGGGCCGGAGATGATGAGTGGCGTACGAGCGTCGTCAATCAGTACCGAGTCCACCTCATCGACGATGGCGTAGTTGTGCTGTCGCTGCACGAGGTCTTGCGGGCGCACTGCCATGTTGTCGCGCAGATAGTCGAAGCCGAACTCGTTGTTCGTTCCGAAGGTGATGTCTGCCAGATATGCCTTGCGGCGTGCCTCGGTGTTAGGCTGGTGCTTGTCGATGCAGTCCACGCTCAGTCCGTGGAACATATAGAGCGGTCCCATCCATTCCGAGTCGCGTTTCGACAGATAGTCGTTGACGGTCACCACATGTACGCCGTTGCCGGTCAGTGCGTTCAGGAATACGGGCAGCGTAGCCACCAGTGTCTTTCCTTCACCTGTCGCCATCTCGGCAATCTTGCCTTGGTGCAGCACCACGCCGCCAAACAGCTGCACGTCGTAGTGCACCATGTTCCATGTCACCTCGCTGCCGCCTGCCATCCAGTGGTTCTGGTAGATGGCCTTGTCGCCCTCAATGCGCACGAAGTCGTGTGTGGCTGCCAGCTCGCGGTCGAAGTCGTTGGCTGTGACCACAATCTCTGTGTTCTCGCTGAAGCGGCGTGCCGTGTCCTTCACGATGGAGAACACTGTCGGCAGAACCTCGTTCAGAGCCTTCTCGTAGACCTCAAGAATCTCCTTCTCAATCTTGTCTATCTGTGCGAAGATTGGCTCGCGCTCTTCCAGTTCGGTGGTCTCGATTGTTGCCTTCAGCTCATCCACCTTTGCACGCAAGTCGTTTGCCGAGTTGCGGACGTAACTCTTTATCTCTTCGGTCTTGGCACGCAGCCCGTCGTTGTCCAACTTTGCGATGTCGGGGTAGGCGGCTTTGACCTTGTCCACCCACGGCTTAATCTCTTTCATGTCGCGTGTTGACTTGTTGCCAAAGACCTTGCTTAAAAATTCGTTGAATCCCATTATGTGTGTACTGTTTTCTAAGTTTTGTTTTCCTGTTAGTTGATGAACGGATTGAATAATGTCCGTCTTGCGCTTTGCGAGGTGCAAAGTTACGCCAAAATGCCGATATATGCTGGCTTTCGTGGCGCAATGTTTTGTCTTTTGTCAAGACTTTTTCAGAGTCCTAACGACTGGTTGGTGCATCCGTTGGGGGCACGGATGTGTATTGCCTCCGCCACCGTAGGCGCTATGTATTCCGCCTTGACGGGCGTGCTTATGGTCTCTGCCTTTACGCTTGGTGCGAGGATTATGAATGGCGAGGGCACCTGCGAGTTGTTCACGATGTGCTTTGCCTCGGTCTGTTCGTCCACGATGCTCCATCCCGGCAGCACCTCTATCATGAGGTCGCCCGAGCGCTTGCGGTGGTAGCCGTTGCGTGCGCGCTCCTCGCGTTCGTTGGAGGTGCTCATCAGCAGGCGGCTGGCGTCATACACCTCGCCCACGCCGCTGAACTCCGCCAGGAACTGTGCCGACTTGCTGCGCACGGCATCCATGTCGAGCTTCTTGTCCTCGATGAGCTTGTGGTTCAGGTATATCTGCTGGTCGTGGAAGCTCTGCACATACTGTCCCTCGCCGTAGGTCGCCATGAGGTACATGTTCAGCAGTGTGGCGCAACGGTTCAGGTGGAACTCGCCGCCAGGGATGTTGTATAGGCTCAGGTCGTCGACCTCCGGTTCGGTGCAGCCTGTCGATGTCAGCACCAGCATGACGTGCTCCAGCCCGACGTGCTTGTCGAGTATTGCCAGCAGGTCGCCGATGCTGCGGTCCAGCCGCACGTACATGTCCTGCACTTCCATGGCACATTGCTGCGTGCTGCGATGGCCGTAGTTGCCGCCGAAGTAGGTCAGCGCCATGAAGTCGGTCGTGTCGTCCTTGCCCAGCGCGTTCTTGCCCACCAGCTCGTCGGCGAGGCGGTTCACCTCATCGTTGATGAACGGCGTCGTCACCAGCTCGCGGTAGGCATTCAGACGGTCGTTGTCGATGTCGTGGCGGAACGCCTCCGTGCGTGTCCCTGGCAGAAACTCGTAGCTCGATGCCGGAAAGACCGGCGTCCACACCATGTCGCGTACGCGGCTGTCGGTGCCCTGTTGCTCGTTATATTGGTTGAGCCACCACGGAAAGTCCTTATAGAATGTTGTACTGCACCACTTGCCCGTGTTCTGGTTCAGCCAGAAGGCACAGTTGGCAGCGTGTCCTGCCGAGAGAATGGCGGCGTCGCGCATCGGCGCTATGCTGTAGACCAGTGCCTGTCCGCGTGTTGCTACCTTCAGCTCGTCGGGTAGGGTAGACACCAGCAGCTGTCGCGGCGAGCTGCTCTCGCTGGTGTAGTTGCCCATGAAGTCGGGGTCGTCCACGCAGCTTGTCACCCGTCCTGCATCTGCGTCCATCCATTGTGCGGCGGTGATGCCGTTCACCGACGGCGTCGTGCCGCTGTAGATGGCTGCCACTGCCGAGGCGCGGTCGGGAGCGTTGAACGAGAAATTCACCTGACTGTACACCCGTCCTTCTGCCGCCAGACGCTTGAAGCCCTGACTGCCGTAGAGCGGTGCGAAGGCTTCGACGTAGTCGGTGCGGAGCTGGTCGATGCACAGCGACACCACCAGCCGCGGCCTCACGGCGTTCTGCGCCTGCAGACCAGTTATGGTCAGCAGCAGTATCGATGTCAGTAGTCCTCTCTTCATTATTTCGTAGCCTTCATTCTGCGTGTCGTTGTGCCGGTGCAGTCCTCAGTCTTCCGGTAGGACAACACGAGGTTGCTTGCCGCCCGCATCCACAAACACAGTGCCAAAGGTAGTATTGCCAGATTCAAATTCTGTGGAATCAGTCCCCAAAACAGCATAAATAATGTTAAAGCGACAAATACGACTGTCATGTAGACGCTACGTCGCATCGCCTTGACTTTCTTGACAACCCACGGCAGCAGCAACAGGTGCAGCGGCTGGAAGACCCACAACAACCAGTTGTGGCCCACTGCCGGATGCTCCGAAAACAGAGCCATGAATGTCAGTATGCAGCCTGCAATGCCTGCCGCCGCCAGCAACAGTGCGTCCAGCCCCCACAGGCTGCGTCGGCGCTCGAGTCCGTAAATCGTGGCTGCCGTCACCGCTATCATTATCAGCAACATGGTGCGCATCGGTGTGAGTACGTCGGCAAAAGTGCTGGAATCCAGTGTCGGGTCGGCTGTGTTCAGCGTCTGCGTCGCCGTCACCAGCGGCGTGTCCTGTCCTGTCGTGGCGTCGTGGCGTGTGGCTTGTCCCAAGTCCTCCTCGAGGCAGAAGGGGATGAACATCATCTGCCGACGCGTGATGGGCTCGTCTGCCAGACTTCCCAGCAGCATGTCGATGCCGAACTGCGACCAGCGTTGGTGCGCGGTGTAGCGGTGTATCATGCTGCGGAATGTGGTCCCCTCGACTGGCGTCAGCATGTCGGCGTGATAGTCTATGCCGCCTCTCACCACAGCCTCAATCTTGTCGCGAGGACGTGTGGAGCAGTTGTCGTAGAAGAAGTTATAGCGGTATGTGCGGTTCTCGGGCCGGTAGTTCTCGATGAGGAGTGCGTAGAGAAGCGTCTTCTCATGAACCGTCAGGTTGAGCACCTGCTCGCGCACGTCGCGGTTGCTGCGGCGGTAGTGGCGGATGAAATCCGTGGCATCCTCGACGCCCAGCATATAGTCCGTCTGTCCCAGCGTGAAGCGCAGCACGAAGTTGGGCGTGTTGAAACTGAACATGCCGTAGTTGAACACATAGTCGATGCCTCTGCTTGCATCCTGATAGCGTATGGCGGTGTGACCGAAGAGGTTGTATATCTCTGTGCCAGGACCGCATGTCAGCAGGCTGACGCGCACGCTGTCGCCCTGTGCTGTCTGTGCCTTGACTGTGCTGCCGACACACGCCAGCAGCAACATACCCAACAGCATTATTTTCCTCAACGCCTTCATTGTGCCGCAAATGTATGAAAAAATACCGCAAGCAAAAGTCCGCACGGGCAATTATACTTCTCGAAGAGTCGTGTCAGGCATCCAACACCCAACATCCAACACCGGCACCACAGGTGCCATTACAGTGTTCGCGGAGCAAAAACTTGCTTGTCTATCTGTTGGTCTTTCACCACGTCATACGCCGTTACGACGAGCTGTCCGTCCACCACCTGAGCATCAATCACCGTAGCGCAATCGGCGTTTTCGCTCTTTGTGCCTTCGGGTCCGCCGCCCACCATCTGCGCCCATGGCCGGTCGGGCGTAGCAGCGTCGAAATGATAGTGGTGGGTATGGGCGCACACCACCAGTTGGCAGTGCGCCTCCGCCAGCAGCGGAGTCCACAGATTGGCGCACGTGCGCTGCCACATGGCGAAGTCGGTGGAGTATTGCGGGTCGGCATCGGCAGGGGCCACATCGCCTGGATTGTTCCTGGGGTTGGAGTCGAAAAGCGGGATGTGACAAAATGCCACGAGGTAAGGAGCCGATGATATGTCGGGACGCTGCAGGGCATCACGCAGCCATGCCACCTGCGCCTCGCGGTAGGCAGCCGACGAAAACAGGCGGGCAAAGATGGGATTGGTGTCGAGCTTGTCCTCGGCGGTGTCGAGTCCTATCATCGCTATCTGCCCCATGCGCACGGCGAAGTTGCGTCCGAGGTCCCAGTCGCGGCTTGCGCGTTCCTCCGGTTGGCGAAACATCCACACGCGTTCGATGTGGCGGTTGGCCATTCCGCGCGAGTCGTGGTTGCCTGGGGCAAACAGATAGGGCGTGCACGAAGCATAGTCGGGACGCGATATGGCGGGACGCAGGAATATGTCCTTCAGGTTCTCCACCTTCTCTTCGCAGTTGGTGGCGTCGCCATTCCACACCACACAGGCAGGTTGCAGTGCCGCCAGTCGGGATGTGAGCTTCTCGAAGGCATCCATGTGGGCGTGGGTGTCGTTTATCACGCAGAAGTGCGATGGTGCGTCGGCTCCTGCCGTGGTGAACGAATATGTGCGTTCGGACTCTTCGTTGCCAATTATTTTCATGTCGTATCCGCCTCCGTAGTGTATGCGGTCGGCGCCTATGCGGTAGTAGTAGGTGGTGGCGGGCTGCAGGTGGGTGAGGCGCACGAGCATCACGTCGGCATTGAGGTCGGTCACGCGGTAGCCTCCGCAGTACACCTTGCGTGCGTCGGCGAGATCGGGACGTCGGCCGTAGATAACATATCCGTTGGCCAATGCCGATACGCTGAAGGCTATGCCCATGCTGTCGGGAGCATAGTTCTGCAACATAGGGTGACTGTCGATGAGCTTCTGGTCGTCGTCCTCGTTGTCGAGGGGTCGCATCTCGGGTGCTTTTGGTGCAGCCACAGCGGGCAAGACCACGGCTGGAGCCACGGCGAGTGCTGCGGTGCTTTTCAGAAAATCGCGTCGTTTCATACTGTCCAAATATGGTTTACGGTGGGTTCTATAAATTGGCTTTGTCAGATTGCGAGG